>JAESUC010000125.1 GCA_016763285.1 Pseudomonas sp. | reverse complement strand
TGGCACGATCTTCTGCTGCTCATCGAGAGCGAGCATCTTCCAGATCGCCGGGGCGATAATGTTCACCCCCTGGGCCTTGAGCGCTTCCATGTAAGCCAGCGAGGAGGTTCTCGGGGTAATACCCTCCTGATCCAGGAACACCGCCTGGCGACCAAAGTCAGGCATCTCGTTCACCCAGAACAGCACGTCGTCCAGCAGGAACGACTGGGGCCAGACCTTACCTGGCGCGACGCCGGCATCGATATAATCCTGAATCATCTGGCGAGCGTAATCCTGCTGCGTGTAATCACCCTCGTAGGGCATCTCCACCACCGGGGTCTTCAGCTCCGGTGCCATCTTTACGCCCAGCGTCTTGAACAGTTCGATGCTTTCCCGGTGGCTCAACAAGGTGCCCCGGCTGGCGTACAGGTCGGTGCGCCAGTCGGCGGTGCCAGCCACAAACTCTTCCGGCGTGGTCGCCATGGGGTTGAAGGCGTCCATCTTGCCTTTCAGCGATTTGAACTCCGCCAGCGTGATATCGCTGGTATGGCACTCTGCCCTGGCCGGCAGACCAGCCGCCGGATCCGCGGGTACAAAGGGCTGGGTGCACTTGGCGTTCAATGCGGGGATGGTGACAATGTTGGTGGTGGTGTGCAGGTCGTCCTGGGCATGGCGACAGACCAGCTCCCGGTCGGCCGTAAACGCCACATCACATTCCACAATTCCGGCACCCATGCGAGCGGCTGCCACATAGGATTCCAAGGTGTGCTCGGGAAACTGCAGCGGCGCACCCCGGTGCCCGATGGAAAAATCCGTACGCCTCAGGCGCTTCAGGTTACAACGCTCGAGCTTTTCCTTGAGGGGGCCCGCATCCATGCCATCCACCAGCCAGGCCGGCCGTGGGCCCACCTGAACATCAGAGTGCCGGTGCTTATGGTCCCTGGCGCTATCCCGATCCCAGATGTGGGTGGCACAACCCGGTAGTAGAACCAAGCTCGCCAGCAGAATAGCTACGCCTGGTCTGAACGGTGGCATGGTGTGCTCCAGGCAAGCGCCAAATGGATTAAACCCTACTGTGCCAGAAGTGGATTACTTTGGGACCAGACGCCAACAAAGGGCTGCTTTGAAATAATGTCAGCTTCAGCCACGTTGGGATAACGAGCCCGGAACATTTCAAGATCACGCTGACTGCGATCACGGATCTCCGGTAGCAAATCCACAATGGCCTTGTGACCAAAAAGACCTGGGCCCAAGCTGGTTTGAATATGCAAGTTGCCCAGATAAACAGCCTTGCCCGGCTCAACGGTGAAACCGATCTTCGGAACATCGTCAACCGAGTGATACTGAGTGGTTCCATGGGTGACCACCCAATATTCCAGGCTGTTTTTTCCGGCAGGAAGCTCCAGCACCACAAGACGGCCGTAGTCATCCTGCAGCTCGCTAGGCTTAAGGCTCCCTACTACAGGGTTATCCTCCTCCCGTGATTTGATAATCCCGCCCCGCTCGAACCTGACCGTGGCTATAGGGCCATACATGTATTCGTCCGAGGTGCTGAGGCTGGCATACACCAGACCGGTCTCGGTCAACTGGCTGGTATTGATGCTCATGTCCGCATTCTTGGCGGCGCAGCCGGTCAAGGTAATAACGGCCAGCAGGGTGGAGCACATCCATGTAAAGCGGCGCATTGGCGACCTCCTGTCAGTAGTATCTGAAGCATATGACGGCTGCCTTTATCAGCCAAGGATTACTTTAACCCTCCCCGTTCAGAGCTTCTTCGAGGCTGGCAAACAGCGCCCTATCCACCGCCGCCAGGGCGCCTTCCATATAACCGCCCTGCTCCACTGCAGCCTCACTACCCACCAGGCGCACCCTGTCTGCCCAAGGGGCTGAGAGAACAAAACCTGCATCAAGCTCTGCATGCGCACCCACGGAAATCCGGTCCTGCTCGGTTGCCGTATAGGCGTCAGCCGCCCAGTCGTAGAAGTGGTCCTCAACAGGATTCGCCGCCTCCGCCCCAAACAAACGCTGCAGCTGGGCGCGACAAGCAGCTTTAATCTCAGACTCAGATACGCCCGCCCGCTGCAACGCGTTGATCCCGAAAAAGCCAAATAACGCGGCGCCCTTGCTGTTGCCAGCGTCATGAATCTCATTGAGAGGGCCAATGCGGCTGAAGGCGTCACCGGACAGCCCCGCCTCGCGCCAAAAGGGGGTTGTGTAGTGGGCAACGTATTTCGCATGAGCAGCCATCCAGGTAGGGACTGCCTTCAGCGTCCCTACATCCTGCTCAGGCAGAGAGGGGCTGAAGTCGATACCGGTTATCAGCCGAGGGGGCAATGCCAGCCAGAGATGCGTATAGGGCCCTGAACACTCGGGGGTATCGGCAAACCGCAGGCGCATGGCAGCGCCGTCGAGGTTCACGGCGGTCAAGGAGGCGTTCAGATGAAGATGCGCTGGGGGTAACAGGCCGCTGAGCGCCGCCACGAGCTGGGCAGTCCCACCCTCGACACGCATGGAAGGATTGCCTGACAGATACCCCTGGCGGCGCACAACGCCAACCGCCCGATCCTCCAGCATCGCGGCCCCAGCGCTGTACTGTTCGAACACCGGCAGACCCAACTCGGTTACCAGGCTATGTATGCGCGGTTGGAAATCGGGCCAGAACCAGGATGGCCCAAGATCAAAGCCAGCCGATCCGGAAGCAAGAATCCGCCCACCCAGGCGGTTGCGCGCCTCGAACAGGTCAAAGGCGATACCCAGCCGATGCAGCCGGTAAGCCGCATAGAGCCCCGCCAGGCCACCGCCGATAATGGCAATTCTTGTTTCAGTCATGGGTTACCTCGGAGGAGGTAGAGATTATATTCATCTGACCCCAATTGCATCTTCATCACAAAACCAACCAAAAAAGGTAACCTGCGAGACACTAAAGGTTCACGGCAACCAAGGAGTATCTCGGATCTCATACCACTTGATATCGAGATCGAAAATGGAATTACGATATAGCTTTATTGGTTTGGTCCTGGGCACCAGCTTACTTGGCGGTTGCTTATCCAGTAGTAACAGTTCTGACGACACACCGACTACGCCACCTACCACCCCTCCGCCCGCACAGGCGAGCACACTGAAAATCGGGATTCTGCCGGATACACAGGGTGGCGGCGCCAATACCTCCATTCATCCCATGCGTGCGTTGCTTGAGCTCTATCGCGCTCAAGACGTCGATGTCGTACTGGTGGTTGGCGACCTTTCAGAAACCGCTACTCCAGCCGAATACGCACAGTGGCGCAGCGTGGCAGAAGACTTCAAATCCGATTTCACCATGTTGCCGATACAAGGCAACCACGACATCAAGGGCACAGACGTCGACTGGATCGAGAACGTATCGGACCTGGTGCCTGCCGATGCCATGCATATGCCAGGGCAGGAATACAAAACCTATGCGGTGATCCGTGACAACGTTCTGATCATCAACGTTTCCTACGGCCATATGCCTTTCGCCTACGACTTTATTCGCCAGACGATCGCAACCCACCGTGACAAGGTGGACCATATTATCGTTGCAACACACAACTCCATGGTGGGTACCCGCTACGGCTACATCCGTGAAAAAGCCGTTGAGGCATATGACACGTCGGCCTCCGATCAGGCGTTTCTGCAGGTTCACGAAGACTATCGTCAGCTGTTTGCCGACAACGACGTGATCTACGTGGCTGGCCACGAACACAGCTACACGCGCAGCCTGGTATCAGGCAATTTCGGCGGGCAGTACACCGAGATCGTCAGCGGCCATGCGTCCTACAAGGGCTACGACAGCCGCTACGGCGAAAGCGAACAGATCCAGAACGTGGTGATGGCAAAGGTTAATGACCCTGGTGCCACCGGCAAACTGGATGTCACCGCATCCATCTTCAGCTTTAACGGCGGTCTGGTTGATTACACCTCCCTG
>JAESUC010000124.1 GCA_016763285.1 Pseudomonas sp. | reverse complement strand
TGGTACATGCGTTCGGCTGGGCCTGGGACGACTACGACCGGCTGGCCCAGGCGGCCCTGGCCGGCCATCTGATCGAGTGCGGGGCGCAGTGCACCGGCGGCAATTTTACCGACTGGCAGGACGTGCCCGACTACGCGCATATCGGCTTCCCCATCGCCGAGATAGACGCCCTCGGCAACATCGTCATCACCAAGCCGACAGGCAGCGGCGGACTGGTCACACCGCTGACCGTGGGCGAGCAGATGCTGTACGAGATCGGAGACCCCTACGCCTACCTGCTGCCGGACGTTGTCTGCGACTTTTCCGCCGTCAGGCTGGTCCAGCAGAGCCCGGACAGGGTGGCCGTCTGCGGCGCCAGGGGACGGGCGCCAGGCAGTCAGTACAAGGTCAGCGCTACCGCGCCCGACGGCTACAAATGCACCGCCAGCTGCCTGATGGCCGGTATCGATGCGGTCGCGAAGGCGCAACGGGTCAGCCGGGCGATCCTGGACAAAACCCGGGAAATGTTCCATCAGCGTGGCTGGGAAGACTATCGCGAGACCAGCGTAGAACTGCTCGGCAGCGAGGCCACCTACGGGCCGCGTGCATCCCGGGGGGATACCCGCGAGGTGGTTATCAAGATCGCCGTCAGTCATCCGCGCAAGGAGGCGCTGGTGCTGTTTTCCCGGGAAATCGCCCAGGCGGCCACCGGCATGGCACCCGGCCTGACCGGCATTGTTGGCGGCCGCCCCACCGTGTACCCGATCATCCGCCTGGTCTCGTTTCTGGTCGACAAGGCCCGATGCGACCTATCCGTGAGCCTGGATGGACACACCCTGTCAGTCGACCTGCCCGCCGATGTCCCGGCCCAGGGGGATCGGCGCTCCCCGGAACAGGCCAGCCCCCCCCTGCCTTGCGGACAACCCGATACCCAGGTTCCGCTGATCCGCCTGGCCGTAGCGCGCTCGGGCGACAAGGGTAACCACAGCAATATCGGTGTCATGGCCCGCGATCCCGCCTATCTACCCTGGATCGCCGCCAGCCTGAGTGAGGGCGCGGTCCGCGAATGGATGGCCCATTTGCTTGATCCGGCCACCGGCCAGGTCAGCCGCTGGTACCTGCCGGACAGCCACAGCCTGAATTTCCTGCTGGAAAACAGTCTCGGTGGCGGCGGTGTGGCCAGTCTGAGAATGGATCCGCAGGGCAAGGCCTTCGCCCAGCAGCTACTCGAGATGCCCGTCGCCATACCCCGCTCGCTACTTGAAAAAAGGGATACTCAGCAATGACTTACAACAGCATCTTCAGACCGGAGCTGTTTCAGGATCAGACCATTGTGGTCACCGGCGGTGGCAGCGGCATCGGCCGTTGCACGGCCCACGAACTGGCCGCCCTGGGCGCCCACGTCGTGCTGGTGGGGCGCAAGCAGAACAAGCTCGAGGAGACCGCGGCAGAAATCACCTCCGATGGCGGACGGGTCAGCTGGCAGGTCTGCGACATCCGTGAGGAAGACACCGTACGCCAGATGGTATCCACCGTCGTCAGCGAACATGGCAGCATTCAGGGCCTGGTCAACAACGCCGGAGGGCAATACCCCTCACCCCTGGCCGCCATCAACCAGAAAGGATTCGAGACCGTGGTGCGGACCAACCTGGTTGGCGGTTTTCTGGTGGCCCGCGAGGTGTTCAATCAGAGCATGTGCCGCACCGGTGGACGCATCGTCAACATGCTGGCCGACATGTGGGGCGGCATGCCGGGCATGGGGCATTCAGGCGCAGCCCGTGCCGGCATGGACAACTTTACCAAGACCGCAGCCTTCGAGTGGGCCCACGCCGGGGTAACCGTCAATGCCGTGGCACCCGGCTGGATCGCCTCCAGCGGTATGGATACCTATGACGGCGCCATGCAGGCGATCATCCCGAAACTCAAGGACAGCGTGCCACTCAAGCGACTGGGCAGCGAGGCCGAGGTATCCGCTGCCATCGTCTTCCTGCTCTCGCCCGCTGCCGCGTTTATCAGTGGCGCCAGCCTGCGAATCGACGGCGCTGCCAGCCAGGGCAGCGGCGCCTGGCCCCTGCCGCCGGCGAAGAACAATGATGCCTTCGAAGGTTTCCACCGGGCAGTCACGCCCGAGATCCTCAAGGCCGGGGACTGAGCCATGCCGGTGATCGAATCCCTGCTCAACCCCACAGACGCCGATTTCGCCCGCAACTGCGCGGCCATGCAGGCGTCCATCGACGGATTTCGCGCCGTGGAACAGGGCGTTCTGGACAAGGCCCGCCAAGCCAGGGCCCGGTTCGAAAAACGCGGGCAGCTGCTGCCCCGCGAGCGTCTCGGCCTGCTACTGGATGCCGGCGCACCCTTTATCGAACTCTGCCCGCTGGCCGGCTACAAACTGCACGATGATAAGGACGGCACCCTGGCCGGCGGCGGCCTGATCGCCGGCATCGGCCATGTCAGCGGTGTGCGCTGCCTGGTCATTGCCAATAACAGTGCCATCAAGGGCGGCACCATCTCGCCCAGCGGCCTGAAGAAATCATTACGCCTGCAACAGATTGCCGCCGAGAACAAACTGCCGGTCATTACCCTGGCTGAAAGTGGGGGCGCCAACCTGGCCTATGCCGCCGACATCTTTATCGAGGGCGCGCGCACCTTTGCCAATCAGGCCCGGCTGTCCGCGGCCGGCATTCCTCAGATCACCGTGGTGCACGGCTCCAGTACCGCCGGTGGCGCCTACCAGCCGGGACTATCCGACTACGTGGTGGTGGTGCGCGGCAAGGCGAAGATGTTTCTCGCCGGCCCGCCACTGCTCAAGGCGGCTACCGGAGAAATCGCCAGCGAAGAAGACCTCGGCGGCGCTGAAATGCATGCGCGCACCGCCGGTACTGCTGAATACCTGGCCGAGGATGATGCCGACGGCGTGCGCCTGGCCCGTGAGATTATCGCCAGCCTGCCCTGGAACCAGCGTCTCCCCGCTGCGCAACCGCGCGCCTGGGACGAGCCCCTGTACCCGGCGGAGGAACTGCTGGGAGTGGTTCCAGCCGACCCGAAACAACCCTACGACGTGCGCGAGATCATTGCCCGTATCGCCGACGGATCGCGCTTTCTCGACTTCAAGAATGAGTACGACGCGCAGACCGTCTGCGGACACCTGAGCCTGTTCGGCTACCCGTGCGGGCTGATCGGCAATAACGGTCCGATCACACCCCAGGGCGCAGCCAAGGCTGCCCAGTTCATCCAGCTGTGCGACCAGAGCAACATCCCACTGCTTTTCGTGCACAACACCACCGGCTTCATGGTCGGTACCGACGCCGAGCAGCAGGGGGTAATCAAACACGGTTCCAAGATGATCCAGGCGGTGGCCAACGCCCGCGTACCCAAGCTCACGCTGGTGGTGGGTGGCTCCTACGGCGCCGGCAACTATGCCATGTGC
>JAESUC010000123.1 GCA_016763285.1 Pseudomonas sp. | reverse complement strand
TTGGCTTGCCGGTACCTCCCCTGGAGGCCTGAAAAGCGCTCTGGAAGCGCCCTTGATCTTTCTTTCGAGTTAAATACTACAGGAGTGTCACATGAGCTTTTTCATACCTGCCGCCATGGCCCAGGAAGCTGGTGCAGCGGCCCCCATGGGTGGCGGTTTCGAGTGGATTTTTCTGGTCGGCTTCCTGGTCATCTTCTATCTGATGATCTGGCGTCCACAGGCCAAGCGCGCCAAGGAGCACAAGAACCTGATCAGCGGCCTGGGCGTGGGTGACGAGGTAGTGACCGGTGGCGGTATTCTTGGCAAGGTCAAGAAAGTCACCGACGAGTTCATCGTGCTGGAAGTGGGTGATGGCCAGGAACTGAAGTTCCAGAAGGGCGCTGTTGTCGCCGCGCTGCCCAAGGGCACACTGAAAGCCATCTGATATCACCTACCACTCTAATTCGGGCGCCCTTTGGCGCCCGGATCGTTATCGGGCTCCGATATGCTCAACCGCTACCCCCTCTGGAAATATCTGCTGATCGCCGTGGTCCTGGTGCTCGGCGTGATTTATGCCCTGCCTAATCTCTACCCTGATGATCCTGCCATCCAGATTTCCGGTGCGCAGACGGGTCAGACCATCGAGCAGCGTGATCTGGACCGCATCGAGTCCGCCCTGCAGGACGCCGGTATCGCCACCAAGGGTACTGATCTGGGCGATCTTGATCGCTCCGGTCTGGTCCGCCTGGTGGATCGCGCCGACCAGTTGGGCGCTCAGGACATCGTCCGCCGCACCCTGGGGCCGCAATTCGTGGTTGCCCAGAACCTGGCACCCACCACGCCGCAGTGGCTGATGAATATCGGCGCCGGACCGATGAAGCTGGGTCTGGACCTTTCAGGCGGTGTGCACTTCCTGCTGGAAGTGGATATGGACAAGGCCATCGAAGCGCGCGTGAATGTTTTCGAAAGTGAAATCCGCAACCTGCTGCGCGCCGAGCGCGTGCGCTATCGCAGCATGCCCAGCCAGGGCAATGTGTTGCAGTTCGGTTTTACCGACACCGAGCAGCTTAACGAGGCGCAGCGGCTGATCAACGCCGATTATGACCAGTTCCAGATGACCACCGTCAGCCGGGAAGAACTCGAAGTGCTGCGCCTGACGCTGACCGAAGCCGAGATGGCCGAGATTCGCGAATATTCAGTGCGTCAGAACCTGACCACCGTGCGTAACCGGGTCAACGAGCTGGGTGTGGCCGAGCCGCTGGTCCAACGCCAGGGCGCCAATCGCATCGTGGTCGAGCTGCCGGGGGTGCAGGACACCGCCGAAGCCAAGCGGATTCTGGGCAAGACCGCGAATCTCGAATTCCGTCTGGCGGCCGAGCGTGACGCGCCACGGGCCACCATCGAGACCTTTGATTTCCGTGGCGACAAACGGCCGCCGGCGGATGTCGAGCGTAGCATCATCCTCACCGGTGACCAGGTCACCGACGCCCAGTCCAACTATGACGAGAACGGCCAACCCCAGGTCAATATCCGTCTGGATGGCCCCGGCGGCGACATGATGACCCGTGCCACCCGCAACAATGTGGGTCGTGGCATGGCGGTGATCTTTATCGAACAGCGACAGATCTCCCGCAAGGTGCAGCAGGAAGTCGACGGCGAGATGGTCGAGGTCGATGTGCCGGCGTTTGTCGAGGAAAAGAGCATCATCAGTCTGGCTACGATCCAGAGCACGCTGGGCAATCAGTTCCGTATCACCGGTCTGGATTCCCCGGCCGAGGCCTCTGAGCTGGCCCTGCTGCTGCGCGCCGGTGGTCTGGCCGCGCCGATGTACTTTGTCGAGGAGCGGACCGTCGGACCGAGCCTGGGTGCAGAGAATATCGCCAAGGGGATTTCCGCCACCCAGGCCGGCTTCGTGCTGGTACTGATCTTCATGCTGATCCTCTACAAGGTATTCGGTGTGTATGCCGGTATCGCGCTGAGTTTCAACCTGGTGTTGCTGCTGGCGCTGATGTCGTTGCTGGGCGCCACGCTGACGTTGCCGGGTATTGCCGGTATCGTGCTGACCCTGGGTATGGCGGTGGATGCCAACGTGCTGATCTTCTCGCGGATCAAGGAAGAGATTGCTGCGGGCGTGTCTGCCCAGCGGGCTATCCACGAGGGTTACGACAAGGCATTTTCGGCGATCATCGACGGCAGCCTGACCACCCTGCTGGTGGGCGTGATCCTGTTTGCCATGGGTTCGGGTCCAATCAAGGGCTTTGCGGTAACGCTCTCGCTGGGCATTCTCACTTCGATGTTCAGCGCCATCATGGTCACCCGTGCAATGGTCAACCTGACCCTTGGCGGGCGTGACATCAAGAAGCTGTGGCTGTGAGGAGCGCATCATGATTACCAGTAAAACCATCAACTTCATGGGGCTGCGCAAGTTCTTCTTCGCAGTGGCCATCGTCCTCATGGTCGGTTCGATCGCCAGTCTGGCGGTCAAGCAGCTCAATCTGGGTCTGGACTTTACCGGCGGAGCCCTGGTGGAGCTGCAGTATGAATCTGCCGCCGATCTGTCCGAAATTCGTAGCATTCTCCGGGCGGCCGGATACGATGATGCGGTAGTACAGAACTTTGGTGCTTCAACCGATGTGCTGATTCGTCTGGCCAGCGACGATCCCGATCTGGGCAGCCGGATTGCTGAAATTATCCAGAACGAGGATGGCAGCGAGGTCACGCTCAAGCGTATCGAGTTCATCGGTCCGCAGGTTGGCGAAGAGCTGCGTGACCAGGGTGGCCTGGGGATGCTGTTGGCCATGGGCGGCATCCTGCTTTATGTGTCGCTGCGCTTCCAGATGAAATTCGCCGTGGCCTCCATTGTCGCGCTGGTGCATGACGTGATCTTCACGCTCGGCATCTTCTCGTTCTTCGGGTTGTCCTTCGATCTGACGGTGCTGGCGGCACTGCTGGCGGTGATCGGCTACTCGCTCAACGACACCATCGTGGTATTCGACCGGGTGCGGGAAAACCTGCGGGTAATGCGGAATGCCGATCTGGAAGAGATCATCAACGTCTCTACCACACAGACCCTGGCGCGGACCTTGGCGACCTCGGCATCGACCCTGTTGGTGCTCTTTGCCCTGTACTTCTTTGGCGGCGAGAATATCCAGGGCTTCGCGCTGGCGCTGATCATCGGTGTGGGCATTGGTACCTATTCATCGATCTATGTGGCCAACGGCCTGCTGATGACGATGAAGCTCACCCGCGAGGATTTGATACCGCCGCAGATTGAAGAAGAGGCAGACGATAGGCCTTAAGGGCAGCTGGAAGCCAGAAGCTGGAAGCTGGAAGTAAAAGGCGGGCTGGAGTCAGCAAAAAAAAGGTTCTTCACTTGGTTCCGGGATAACTCGGACCAGTGTGAAGAACCTTTTTTGCTTCTAGCTTCTAGCTTTCAACTTCCAGCTGGCCGAAGGCCCCTAGCGCTTCATGTTGGGCGCCAGGTGCGGCTGGATAGCAGTGAGGACCGCCTTGAAGCACTTGGGGTTGCCCGCAACGATGTGGCCTTTTTCGAGGAAGTGATGGTCGCCAGTGAAGTCACTGACCAGTCCACCGGCTTCCTGGATCAGCAAGGTGCCGGCGGCCATGTCCCACTCGGCCAGACCGGATTCCCAGAAGGCGTCATAGCGGCCGGCGGCCACGTAGGCCAGATCGAGGCTGGCGGCGCCGCAGCGGCGGATACCGGCGGTCTGGCCTACCAGGCTGCGGAACATGCCCAGGTAGTTGTCCAGGGACTCCATCTGGTTCTGGCGGAACGGAAAGCCGGTGCCAAGCAGGGCGCCGTCCAGCGTCTTGCGCGAGCTGACCCGCAGACGCTTGCCGTTCAGTGAAGCGCCACGGCCGCGGCTGGCGGTGAACTCTTCCTGACGGACGGGATCGAGCACCACGGCATGCTCGATACGGCCCTTGATACGGCAGGCAATGCTGACCGCATAGTGGGGGATGCCGCGGATGAAATTGGTCGTGCCATCCAGCGGGTCGATGATCCAGACGATGTCCGCACCGTCGCCCTGGCCGGGCTGAAAGCCGGACTCTTCGGCATGGATGCCATGGTTCGGGTAGGCCTTGCGCAGGTGGCTGATGATGGTCTGTTCGGCAGCCCGGTCAACTTCGGTAACGTAATCGTTGGCCTCTTTCTCGTTGACGGTCAGAACGTCAAGCCGCTCTACGGAGCGATAGATCAGTTCTCCGGCGCTGCGTGCGGCGCGCAGGGCGATGTTCAACATGGGCTGCATACGGGTGTCTCTGATTAGGGGGGTTTGAAGAGCCGGAAATTGTATCAGATAAGCCTGCCAACATGAATGCATCATGGCCTTTGCGTGCTGGCTTTTGTAAGATGTGCGGTTCCTCGCCAACCGGCGCAACCGTTCTGGAGTGCTTACGTGCTGGACAATGTTCGTGTGGTTCTGGTCAATACCAGCCATCCAGGCAATATCGGCGGGGCCGCCCGTGCGATGAAGAACATGGGGCTGACGCGGCTGGTGCTGGTTGATCCGCAGCGTTTTCCTGATCCCAACGCGGCCGCTCGCGGCGCTGGCGCCGACGACGTGCTGGACGGGGCCGTCCTCGTGCCGACGCTTGAAGAGGCGATTGCCGATTGCGTGCTGGTGATGGGCACCAGTGCGCGTGATCGTCGCATACCCTGGCCGGTGGTGGACCCGCGTGAAGCCGCTGAAATTGCGTTGGACCAGATAGCCGAGCTGCCCGAGGCGCAGGTTGCACTGGTGTTCGGGCGGGAAGACTCCGGTCTGACCAGTGACGAGTTGCAGCGGTGCCAGTTTCACGTGCATATCCCCTCGAATCCGGATTTCAGTTCGCTGAACCTGGCTGCTGCGGTGCAGGTGCTGGCCTATGAGTTGCGCATGCTGGTCCTCAAGCGCCAGAGCCAGCCGACCCACATGCAAAAGGTCGAAACCACGGCCTTGCAGAACGAGATTCCGACCACTGCCGGAGAAATGGAGCAGTATTTTGCCCATTTGCAGCAGGTGCTGGTTGAAATCGGCTTCCTCGACCCGCAGAAACCAAGACAGCTGATGCCCCGTTTGCGCCGCCTCTATGGGCGAATCCGGATCAACCGGATGGAAATGAACATCCTGCGCGGTATCCTCACCGAAACACAAAAAGCCATCGGCGTGAAAGCGGCCGGTGAGCGGAGACGTTAACCATGTTCAAGTGCATGA
>JAESUC010000122.1 GCA_016763285.1 Pseudomonas sp. | reverse complement strand
TGAAGATTGCGGGCTGCGGCGAGACCCATCGGGCCCGCTCCAATCACGGCATACATGGCTGCTACCTCGGGAGTCTTTGTTGTTATGCTTGCCAGTCTAGTGGATGCGCTACAGGGCGTATCGCACCAAACAGGACAAAGGACCGGCAATTCAGGCCATGGGCGACACTTCCGAACACAGCGTTACGCCGCTCTACAGCCAGGCGATCGTGCAGGCCGCGCAGCGCCAGGGCCTGATGCTGCCCGCAGCGTTATTGGCAGAACTGCGTCCCGGTCAACGCGTACCCCTGGCAACGCAGGACGCTCTGTGGGACGCGTTCTGTGCAGCCAGCAGCGATCCGCTGGCCGGATTGCAGCTTGGGCTGGAGATGCAGATCGGCCATCTGGACAGCGTCGGCATGCTGCTGGTGACCTGTGACACCTTTGGTGAAGCACTGGAAGAGCTGGTCGAATACGCGCCGGTCGTCGGCGATGGTGGCGAGTTTGTATTGCACAGTGAAGGCGACCAGGCCTTTATCGACTATCAACCGCACCTGCGTATACGCTCGGCTGAACGGGTCGAGGCGGTATTGGCCAGCATGTTGAGCCTGACCCGCTGGGCCACCGGCGGACGCTTTCAGCCCAGTGGCATCTGGTTTGCCCACGCGCCCCTGGCGGCGCCAGATGAATATCATTCCCTGCTCGGTTGCCCCGTGCACTTCAATGCCGGGTGCAACCATCTGGGTTTCGCTACCGACCAACTTGCGTTACCCCAGATCCAGGCCAACAGCGCCCTGCGCGATCACTTACGGCAACTGGCCGACCACAATCTGGCGGCGCTCGGCCAGCACAGCCTGACCGCCGATGTGCAGCGCCTGGTCCGTCAGCATCCGCGTTGGGGCAAGGAAAGAGTGGCGGCGGAGCTGGACCTCAGCGGCAGGCACCTCAATCGCCGGCTTGGCGAGGAGGGATTGTCGTTCAAGAGCCTGCGCGAAAGCGTGCTGCAGCAGATGGCCTGCCGCGCGCTGCAGGGCGATCAGCGAGTGGCAGAGATTGCCGAGAGTCTGGGGTTTTCTGATGAGGGCGCTTTTGTGCGTGCGTTCCGGCGCTGGCAAGGGGTGACCCCGGCGCGTTACAAGGCCGGTGACGGCTCCGCACTCTGAGGGGCTTCTGACAGGCTGTTCTCGCCTGCGTCGGTATCGTCTGCCGGTGCGGGAAGATCAGCAGGGAATGAAACGGGCGGTCCGAATAGGGTCGGTTGCCTGGCCCGCTGGCGGTAATAGTCGGCCAGTTCGGTCGCATAGGCCTGGTACGTCTCGGCAGGCACCCACTGGTCGTAGAGCGGCAGGAAGGTGTCCGTGTCGGCGACCACGGTGCGCACGGCCTGATCCAGGCGCTCGGCCATCGCCCGGCCCCATTCGCTGCGGGTGCAGTACATGCCGCTTTCCACCAGTGCCCTTTGCTCGTGAACCGGCAGGCTCAGCAGGGGTTCCTTCATGCGCAAGCGCTGACTCATGGCGCGGGTAATGGTGGCGAACTCGAATGTCAGATCCAGCCGACCATGGCTGACCATCAACAGCAGGTTCTCACCGCCCTGGTGGCCGGTGATATATTCGGCGCGGTCCACGGCCTGAGCCTTGTGGAACCAGGCTTCGATCCCGGGAGGATAGGTGCGGAAAGCGGAAAGACCGCCGCGGAGCTCGGTTTCCTCAACCAGACGCTGGAGCGACAGCCGGCCATCCTCAAGCGGATAGCGTGCCAGATCAGCCTTGCGGATCACCGCCTGGATCGGCGTACTGGCCATGAAGGGAATGAAATAACCGACCTGGTCGGTATCACTGCGGCGCAGCAGCGGGATCGAGCAGAACTCATGGCCCATACCCATGTTCCGTTGCTGGCGCAGACGATTGGCCAGGCGGAACTCGGGCTGCAGATCGGGCAGCTGCGCCATCAGCATTCGCACGCCGACCATGGTAATGCCGTCGGTGGGCTTACCGTCTTCGACGTTGACTATTCCGGGCAGGGGCCAGACGGTCCATTCCAGTATTGCGGCTTCAGCATTGCCTTCAGCGTGCGCACCGCTCTGCCACAGTAGACTGCCCAGCAGCAATGCCGGCAGTGTGCCGCAGCGGGTACGCGGTGCAGCTTGCATGCACGACCTCTGGAATTATTGTCATCGTCGTACTCACAGGATAGATCGCTTATGCAACCTTTGCCTGACAGACCCCTATGGTGGGGGTGATGGGGTCATACCAGACGATGTGCAGTGTAGATCAGAGGTATATGGACTCGAAGGGACGCAACCGGTGCAGTGCCGATCGGATTTTTACCAGAAGCCGACATGCATCTGTGCGGACTCTTCTTCCAGCAGCGGTCCGATCACTTCCACGTGGCGCTGCCCGGCGGCAAACACGACGCGACACGGCAGATCCAGCGTGGGATTTTCCGGGTGGTTGCCGGTCAGTTCCTTCAAACGCTTTTCGCTGGCGCCATAGACCACCCTACCGATACCAGCCCAGTAGGCAGCGCCGGCGCACATGGCGCAGGGCTCGGCGGAGGTGTACATGGTGCAGCGGCCCAGCAGTTCTGCCGGATAGGTGGTGCTGGCGCGGGTCATCAATACGCGTTCGGCGTGGCCGGTCATGTCCTTGTCGGGCAGAAAGGCGTTGATCTGCTCCATCAGCACCTGGCCCTGATCATCGACCAGGATTGCAGCGAACGGGTGGATTCCCTGGTGGCCAGCTTCTTCGGCGAGGCGAAAACTCCGGCGCAGGAAGGCAATGTCAGTCTCGGTCGGATTCACAACGTGGTCCTGTAATTCATGGGTGGTGTTTATTTTTTCTTCGGCAGACTCCAGGCGAAGAATAGTTGCTGAGTCCACTGCACCGATTTGAACAGCAGCAGGCTGACGGCGGCGAGGAAGAACAACCCGGCAAAGGCCTGGGGAATCTTGAAGAACGAGGTAGAGAACTGGATGAAGTAGCCAAGCCCCTTCTCTGCTGCGACGAACTCGGCCACTACGGCGCCAATAATCGCCAGGGTTATCGCGACCTTCAGCCCGCTGAAAATATGCGGAATGGCGTACGGAATACGGATCTGCCAGGTTTCACGGCGCAGTGGTGCGTCCAGTGAACGGCTCAGTTCGATCAGTTCCGGCGGCGTTTCGTTGATGCCGGTGGCGGTGGAGACCACCAGCGGGAAGAATGTCAGCAGGCAGGTGATCAGCACGCGTGAGGGATCGTCCGAGCCCATCATCACGATGATCAACGGCGCCACGGCGACCACTGGCGTTGCCTGAACTACCACCAGCAATGGATACAGGGTGCGTGACAGCAGCTCCGAGCGCATCATCACGATGGCCAGCGGGATGCTGATCACGATGGAGAGCGCAAATCCCATCAAGGCTACACGCAGGGTCGCCCAGAGGTGATCGAGCCAGCGACTTATCTCCACGTCAAAGAAGGCTGCGCCAATCGCGCTGGGTGCGGGCAGCACGTAAGCGGGCAACGCGAATACCCGGCAGACCACCTCCCAGACCACAATCAGCCCGGCGAAGAACAGCCAGGGCGAGGCATTCATCATCATTTTGCGCATAGCCACCTCAGACCGCACTCGGTTGGGCTGCCGCCGCCGGTTCGTAAATGTGTTTTCTGATCCGGTCCGTCAAGGCGCCGAATTCGGGCAGTTTGATGGTGTCGGGTGAGCGCGGCCGTGGCAGGTCGATATCGATCAGATCGAGTACGCTGCCAGGGCGATGGCTCATGACCAGCACGCGGTCCGAGAGCAGTACCGCTTCGGAAATGGAGTGGGTAATGAACAGAACCGTCTTGGGCTGTTCATCCCAGATCTTCAGCAGATCGAAGCCGATCTGTTCGCGGGTCATGGCATCCAGTGCGGAGAAAGGTTCGTCCATCAACAGGATGTCCGGATTGAGCAGCAGGGCTCGGACGATGCCGACCCTCTGCTGCATGCCGCCGGACAGTTCATCGGGCATTTTCTCGGCAAAGGCGTCCAGGCCGGCCATGGCCAGGAGCTCGTTGGCGCGCTGCTCATCGTTACGACCATAACGGCCGAACTTGTGCTTGAGCGGGAAAAGTACGTTCTTGCGCACATTCAGCCAGGGCAGCAGGGTTGGCTTCTGGAAGACGATACCGACGTCGTCGCGCGGTCCGCTGACTGGTTTGTCGAATACGCTGACCTGCCCTTCGCTGGGGATCAGCAAGCCGGAGACCATACGTAGCAAGGTCGACTTGCCGCAGCCAGATGGCCCGACCACCGCGACGAACTCGTGACGGTGAATCTCCAGATCGATATTGCGCACGGCCAACGGGCTGTCTGGCGCCGGATCATAACGGTGTCCGACGCCAGCCATCCGAACGAAAGCGCGCTCGGGGGGCTGGTTCATATCACTTTGACTCCGGCATGAAGCCTCGGTTGACAATGGTTTCCGGATCCAGCGAGTCGGTGCTTAGTTCGTTGGCTCGGGCTACCCATTCCCAGGTGCTGGCGACGCGCTCCGGAGTCATGCTGCCAAGGCCGTCGGCTTCGCTGATCTCGTTGACGACCAGTACCTTGGTGTCGTTGATCTGACCCACGGCTACTGCCGGATCGACTTCAGGCACCATGGTGTGCAGGTCCTGGGCAGCGGCTTCAGGATCGTTCATGGTGAATTCCAGCGACTTGGCATAAGCCTTCATGAAGCGCTTGGCCACATCGGGGCGTTCCGCAAGAAATTTGTCGCTGGCGACGATTGCCGAGCTGTACAGCGACAGGCCGGCTTCCGACCAGGGCAGCACGCGAATATCCTTGCCAGCGCTGGCGGCCTGGTCCTTGAACAGCGCCACGTTGGTTACCCAGGCGATGATCGCATCGGTATTGCCGGTGATCAGCATCGGGCCCAGCGCGCCGGGGTCGGATTTGGTCAGGGTGACCGCATCTGCTGGCATGCCGTTTTCTTCCAGTACCAGCGGCAGAAAAGCGTTGGATGAGGTGAAGGGCGATGTCGCCACTTTCTTGCCCTGAATATCGGAAATGCTCTCGATGTCACTGCTTGAGAGCATGAAAAAGGCGTGTGGCGCCTGGTTGAAGATCATGTAGATGGCGCTGACCGGCACCTCTTCCTGCGCGCGAGCAGCCATCAGTGCGCCGATGTCTGCACTGCCCAGATCTGACTGTCCGGTGGCGATTTTGGTAATGGCGTCGGTGGAGCCGCGACCGCTGGCAATGCTGACTTCCAGGTCCTCATCAGCGAAAAAGCCCTGCTGAATACCAACGTAGACGGGTGCCTTGTCACCGCCTGGCAGCCAGTCGAGCTGATAGGTCACCTTGTCTGCCGCAACGGCCAGACCGCTTCCTGCGATGGCGAGGCTAAGCGCCAGAACCTTGAACGTGTTCTTCAACATTTTTCATTTCTCCGGGATAGGTGATTCAGCGGGCAAATATCCTGACCAGTTAGGCAGGTTTTAATGTGAGCAGCAAAATGCAGGCCAGTTTTGGCATTACGCTGTGTTTTGACCAGAGAGCCTGCAAGTCAAGGGCCGCAACCCATGGGCCGCGCTGCACCCTTGGTTCTGGGCGTTGCAGCGTTACAAAATGTGTGCAAAAACGGTGCGGTTTGTTGGTTACCGCACGGGCAAGGTGCGGGCCGATACTGCTCGCCTGTTGGCCCTGACTCATGACGGGGACGACTCGCTGGCAGCTGCAGCACGGGTACGTGCAGCCTGACGGCGGTCGGCCAGGCCGACCACGAGGATGCCGGCAGCTATCAGCACAAAGCCGACAATATCGGTCTGGCTGGGGCGTTCACCCAGGAACCAGGCGGCGGATAACAGACCCACGGCGGGCACTGCAGCAGAGCTAAGTGACAGGCTGACCGCCGGCAGTGATCTGATCGCTGCGATCTGCGCGGCGACGCAGAGTCCCGAGGCAACTGTGCCGCTGAACAGCAGAGGCCAGAGAAAGGTGGTGTCCCAGATGATCTCGGCAGGATCCTCCACCACCAGGGCGATGGGTGTCAGTACCAGCACCGAGATCAGCAATTGCCAGGGAATCAGCGAGAGCACCTCGCCGTGCCAATGGTGACGGCGAACATGAATGAGGCCAGCGGTCCACACCAGCGTGCCGAGCATAATCAGACCGGCGCCCAACAGCACGTCAGGATTGTCCCAGCCCAGTGACAGGGGATTGAGTACCACCAGCAGCCCGGTCATGCCGAGTCCGACGCCGATGGCTCGGGGCCGGGTAAAGCGCTCGCCAAGAAACAGCGCCGCTGCCGGCACCACCCAGATGGGCGTGGTGTAGGCCAGAATCGCCGCCCGGCCTGCGGGCAGAAATTGCAGCCCTACGGTGACCAGCGAGATAAACGCCATGTTCTGCAGCACGCCTACCGAGAACAGCACCGGCCAGTCACCACGCGCCGGCCAGCGCAATATGCCCATTGCCGCGGCGATCAGGAACATGGTTACCGTGCCCAGGGCCATGCGCAGGCTGGTGAACAGCAGCGGCGGGCTGTTTTCCAGGCCCAGCTTGAGGATCGGAAAATTCAGCCCCCAGCCCAGGGCGGTGCCCGCCAGCAACAGGTAACCCAGGCCCCAGGCATATTGCGGAGTGGCGGGACGATTCAAGCGCACCCTAGTGCTCCACTTTCAGGGCGCTTTCATGCCAGTTGCGCAGCGCGCGGTCTGACAGCCAGACCATCAGCGCAAAGAGCGCGATGCCGGTCAGGGTGATCAGTGCTAGCGCCGCGAACATGCGTGGGATCTGCAGGTTATAGCCCGACTGCAGAATCATGTAGGCCAGGCCTGCCTTGGCCCCGCCGGTACCCGCGACAAACTCCGCAACCACCGCGCCAATCAACGCCAAGCCGCTGCTGATGCGCAGCCCGCCGAAGAAATACGGCAGTGCGCCGGGAATGCGCAGGCGAATCAGTTCCTGCCAGCGGCTGCTACGGTACATGCGGAACATGCTCAGCAGATTCGGATCCACGCTACGCAAGCCCAAAGTGGTATTGGAGATGATCGGGAAGATGGCGATGATCACCGCGCAGACGGTCAGCGCCCAGGTGGTGTCGTCAATCCAGATGATGATCAGCGGGGCAATAGCCACCACCGGTGTCACCTGCATCAGCACCGCGTAGGGAAACAGGCTCAGCTCGATCCATTTGCTCTGGACGAACAGCAGCGATGCGGCGACGCCGAGGACCACCGAGATGGCAAAGGCCATGAAGGTGACCTTCAGTGTGATCATCAGTGCGGCCAGCAGCGGGCGCCAGTCATTCACCAGAGACTCGCCAATTGCCGAGGGTCCGGGAAGGATGTAATGCGGCATTTCCATGGCGACCACGGCCCCCTCCCATAGCAGGAGAAACAATATGCCGACGGCCAGAGGCGCGGCGATCTTGACGAAGTTTTCGTTCTGAATCAGTGGCGTGCCCATCAGTGGGCCTCCTGTTGTGCTGGCTGGCCCATGGCGCTGGCGCGTTCGAGTGCCTGGGACACCTGGCGGCAATAACCGGCGAACTCGGCGGACACGCGAAAGTCCGCACTGCGCGGATACGGCTCGTCGATAGCGATATCTTCAACAATGCGGCCGGGTCGAGCGGCCATGACCACCACGCGGCTGGACAGGTACACCGCCTCGTACACGCTGTGCGTCACAAACACGATGGTCCAGCCGTTCTTCTGCCAGAGCTTGAGCACGTCATCGTTGAGCTTGTTGCGGGTCATCTCGTCCAGAGCGCCGAAGGGTTCATCCATCAGCAGCAGGTTGGGTTCGGTGATCATGGCTCGGGCGATAGACGCGCGCATCTGCATGCCACCGGACAGTTCGCGGGGGAACGCATTGTTAAAACCGGTGAGGCCGACCATCTCCAGAGCGCGGTCAATGCGGCCTTCAATGTCGGCACTGGCGTCGCCCTCCAGATCCAGGGGCAGGCGCACATTCTTGCGCACACGGGCCCAGGGCATCAGGGTGGCGTTCTGGAAAACGAATGCCAGCTTGCGCCCCTTGTCGCCGATCACGTTGTAGTCATGTTCCCACCAGTTCACGGTGCCGCTGGTTACATCGCCCAGGCCGGCCATGATGCGCAGCAGGGTGCTTTTGCCGCAGCCAGAAGGGCCAAGCAAACTGACGAATTCGCCCTGGCGCACGGTGAGGTCAGCGCCCTTGAGCGCGACGGTGCCGTTGGCGTAGATCTTGTTGACGTCTTTGACTTGCAGCACCGGTCTGGAGCTTTGTAATGCATCGGGTGCAGCCTGGGCTGCCGGGTCCGGCTCGGTGCCGGGCGTTTCCGGTCCGGTTTCCGGCTTGGTTGCCGATATGGCTACCGGCGTAATAGGCGAAGAGTTCATGCTGTGGCTCCCTGAATGCCTCCCTTGCGGGAGGTCATTCAATCGGTAGAAAAGGTGCAGCCTGGCGCTGGGCTGATAGAGCAGCGGGGCTTAGTTCAGCACCGGTTCTTCGGGCAGGAATTCCAGGGTGTAGGCATCATGGATATCCAGGTCGGCAGAGATCAGTTCCGCCTTGAGCATGAAATCATGCAGAGCCTTCCAGCGCTCATCGGTCATCACGCCAATACCGCCGGTCTCGGCATCACCACCTGTGACCAGGCCGTGCTCCTTCATCTTCTCGATGCCGTAGGCGATCTGCTCATCGGTCATCTGCGGATTTTCTTTCTGGATCAGTTTATTGCCGGGTGCCGGATCGGCAAAGTAGCTGGCCCAGCCTTCCATGCTTGCCTGCACAAACCGGCGAACCAGTTCCGGATTCTCTTCGATCATCTTGTCGGTGGTTTCTATCGTGGTGGCGTAAGCGGGGTAGCCGTAATCAGCCAGCAGAAATACCGAGGGCTCGATACCGCCCTGCTTCATGGCATAGGGCTCGGACGACAGATAACCCTGCTGAACAATTTTGGGGTCGGCCATGAACGGCGCAACGCTGAAGGTGTAAGGACGGGTCACGTCATCAGTAAAGCCGTACTCGGCCTTCAGCCAGGGCCAGAAAGTGGTATGGGCGAACGAGGCAATATAAACCGGCAGGTTCTCTTCCTTGATCTGTTCGAGGGAGGTGACGTTCGGGTGCGCGATCAGCGCTTGCGGGTCGCCCTGAAACGCAGCCGCGACGGTTTTGACCGGCAAGCCTTCTTCGCGCGCCTTGATGTTGCCGATGGGGTAGCCCATGGAAAAGTCACGCCGCCCGGCCACCAGCAACTGCATACCGTTAACCTGCGGGCCACCCATCTGGATGGATACATCCAGGCCGTACTTCTCGTAGATACCCGTGGCCTGCGCCTGGTAGAAACCGCCATGCTCGGCCTGGGCGTACCAGTTGGTGCCGAATACGATCTTGTCCAGTTCCTCGGCAGACACGGGGGACGATACTGCCAAGCCAGTCAGCAGCAGGCCGGCCATGAGCGACACAGCGCTTCTGTTTTCAACCGCACTTTTTGCGGCAGCAACTGCCCTTTCCTTTCCATAACGCATTGCACTTACTCCGTATGATTTAAATTAGCTGACCAGTTAATCAATATTTGGAGTAGAGCAAGCACCGTGCCATAAGCCCGGAGGCGCTTATTTTCTATTTCCTGATCAATTGGTCAGTAAATTTATGCACCGGATTGCATCGGTCTACGGTGTTTTGCACCTCAAGTGAACACGTAGATCGCGGCTGGCCAGGTCTCAAGGACTAGTTTGCGCAGCCAACTCTACCGACGCCGGCTCGGGAATCACCTGCCCGGCGACACGTGCCACTCGAGCGCCCAGGGCGTAACCGATCGCCAGCTCCCCTGCATCCACACCCAGCCGGCCGTCAAACCCGGTAACCACGGAAGCGCCGTAAGGTGAACCCCCACTGCGGGTATGTACCAGCTCGGGCACGCTGTGGGGCACGCCAAGAATGATCATGCCGTGCTGCATGAACGGCATCAGCAGCGACATCAAGGTCATTTCATTGCCCGAGTGCATGCCGCCGGTTGAGGTGAAAGCAGCGCCCACCTTGCCGATCAGCGCGCCCTGGCGCCACAGCGGGGCGATTTCGTCGATAAAGGCGCGCAGGGGTGTGCTCATCAGGCCATAGCGGGTGGGCGAACCCCAGATGATGCCGTTAGCCCATTCCAGGTCTTCTGCGCAGGCCTGCGGCAGTTCACGGAATTCGGTCTGGGCGGCGATAAAGTCGCCCCGTGAAGTGTCCACGCTGAACTCCGGTTCGCTCAACGCTACGCGGCGAAGTCGCACTTCGGCGCCCTCTTCACGCGCGCCTTCGGCAATTTTTTTCGCCAGGGTCAGGGTACTGCCGTAGCGCGAATCCACGATTACGGTGATATGTGAGGTCATCAAATGCTCCAGTAATTCAGACGGCTTGGGGTAATGCCCTTGCGTAGCGGCAGTTTTGCAACCTGCATGCCACGAACTGGCATACATAATGAATAACTGACCGTTCGGACATGAATTTATTGGAGGCACGAAATCATGCGGGTAACTGATATGCCCTCGGCGCTGCCGGTGATTGATCTGTCAGCGCTGCGCGGTGACGTGCAGGCAGACAAGCTGGAGGTCGGGCGGAAATTGCGCGATGCCTGTCTGCACACCGGCTTTTTCTATATTTCCGGGCACGGCATCCCTGACCGGCTGATCGAGCAGGTATTCGCTGAATCGCGTGGGTTTTTTCAGCAACCAATAGGTGAAAAGCAAAAGGTCGACAAAGCCAGCTCGTCCGCCAACCGCGGCTACGAAATGCTGGGCGGGCAAACTCTGGAACCCGGCGCGCCGCCGGACCTCAAGGAAGGTTTCTATATCGGCGAGGAGTTGCCGGAAGATGATCCCCGGGTGCTGGCTGGTGGTTTCAATCTGGGGCCGAACCAATGGCCGCCAGCCTTGCCGAGCTTTCGCCCGGTGATGGACAGTTACTTCGAGGCCATGCTGGCGCTGAGCGAGCGGATCATGGCGGGTCTGGCGTTGTCACTGGATCTGCCGGAAGATTTCTTTGCCGATTTCTGCGAACAACCCCTGGCCACACTGCGGCTGCTGCACTATCCACCGCAGCCGGCCAAACCGCTGCCGGGTGAGAAGGGCTGTGGTGCGCATACCGATTTTGGTGGCATCACCATCTTGCTGCTGGATGACAAGCCCGGGCTGCAGGTCTGGGACGCAGCGCGTGAACGCTGGCTGGATGCCGCGCCGATTCCAGGCACCTTCGTGGTCAATCTGGGTGACATGATCGCGCGCTGGACCAACGACCGCTACCGCTCCACCCTGCACCGTGTGGTCAATACCTCCGGTACCGAGCGCTATTCGGTGCCCTTTTTCTACAGTGGTGCGCTGAATCACCAGGTGCGCTGCCTGCCGGTATGTCTGGCCCCTGGCGAGACCGCCAAATATCCAACAACGACCGTGGGCGAACATCTGCAGGAGATGTACCGGAGGACCTATGTCTGAGCGCAGACCGACGCTGTTACTGATCCACGGGGCCTGGGCCGGCAGTTGGGTGTGGGCGGAACTGACGCCGCTGTTGCAGGCGCAGGGGTATGCAGTGCTGACGCCCGATATGCCAGGCTCGCTCCAGCACCCGGCGGAGCCGGAGAAGCTGTCGCTGCAAGGCTGCGTTGAGCATGTGGTGGACTGTTGTGCCGGGATCGACGGGCCCATCATGCTGGTCGGGCATTCCGGTGGTGGCGCCATCGTCACGCAGGCGGCGGAGCGCATGGCAGAACGGGTGGCAGGGGTAGTCTATATTGCTGGCATGATGCTGCCCGCAGGCAGCGGCTTTGCCGAGGTGGTCGCGGAAGTGGTCAAGAGCGAGCCCGCCGCTTCTGGCATAGGCCCTTATCTGCGGTGGTCCGCTGACCGCAGTGTCTCCTGGGTGCCGGTTGCGGCGATACGCGAAATATTCCTGCAGGATCTGCCCGATGATCTGGCCCTGGCGGCGGCCGCGCGCTTCTCCTTGCAGCCCGAAGGGACGCGCACGCTGGTGCCGGTGTGGACGCAGGCGCGTTTCGGACGCTTGCCGCGTCTGTATGTTGAAGCCTTGCAGGATCGCTCGGTGGTTCTGGCCGCACAGCGCAGGATGCAGGCGCTGGTGCCAGGAGCAGAAGTAGTGAGTCTGAATACCGGCCACGTGCCACAGGCGTCAGCGCCGGATGTGCTGGCCGAGGTGATAGCAGGGTTCGCCTCGCGGCATGCTTCGGCAGGCTGAAAACAACCGACCGCGCCCGGTGGCGCGGCAGGTTGCTGGAAGACAGCCGTTATTCTTGCTTGTAGAACGAGTCAACGAAGCTCAGATCAAAGGCTTTTTCCCAATCCAGATCCGCCGGCAGGGTGCCGGCCTTGACCATGTCGTTGAAGAACAGCTCCCAGCGTTCACGGGTCATGATGCCGTACTGGCCATCGGCAGCGTCACCCGAGAGCAGCATGCCTTCTTCCTGCATCTTGTTCTTGCTGTAGGCCAGTAGATCATCAGACATCTCCGGGTTGTCTTCCTTGATCAGCGCGTTGGCCGGTGCCGGATTTTCAAAGTAGGCGGCCCAGCCCTTGGCCGTGGCGGCGACCATGTTCTGCACCAGCTCGGGATCCTCGTCGATCAGCTTCTGGGTGGTGTCCAGCGTTGCCGAGTAGGCATTCCAGCCATAGTCAGCCAGCAACAGGCTCTGAGCCTCAACGCCTTCCTTGGCGAGGAAGTAACCGTCATTGGTGACATAACCCTGTTGCACGGCCTGTTCGTCGGCGATGAAGGGGCCAAAGCTGTAGTCGTAGGGGCGCAGTTGATCGTCGGTAAAGCCGTATTCGGCCTTCAGCCACGGCCAGTAGGCTACGCGGCCGGCGGTGGGAATACGCAGGCCCTTGCCCTTCAGGTCTTCGAGCGAATCGTTGCCCACGCCGGTATGGGCAACCAGGGATTGCGGGTCCTTCTGGAAGAACGCCGCCACGGTCACCAGCGGAATATCCTGCTGAACCGCATTCAGCGATTGCAGGGCGTAACCCATGCTGAAATCACTCTTGCCACCCATCAGCAACTGCACATTGTTGACCTGTGGACCGCCCATGCGGATGGTCACGTCCAGGCCGTGTTCTTCGTAGATGCCCATGGCCTTGGCGGCATAGAGCCCGCCGTGCTCAGCCTGGGCGTACCAGGTGGTGATAACGGTCACCGGGGTCAGATCGTCGGCACCGGCGGTCAGGCTGGTAAGGCCCAGACCCAGTGCGAGGGTAAGGGCGAGTCGGCTCTTGCTGTGCATGGTTGAAACTCCTGGGTTGATGTTTTCAGTAGGTGGCATTCAGGCGTTGCAGCAGGTGTTCACCTGCAGAAATAGGTGGGTAGCGCACCGGATTACCTGCGTCGGTGCAGCTATCGATGCATTCGATGTTGGCGTCCTTGTTCGGGTGACAGAAAAAGGCGATCGAGTAGCGGTGGCGGTGCATCGCGGCCTTGGGTACGTTCACGCGATGGGGGGTTGAGCAGAACACATGGTTGGTCCAGCGGTGCATCAGGTCGCCGGTATTGATCACCACGGTGCCCGGAATAGGCGTGGCCTGGACCCAGTCACCCTGGCGGGTACAGACCTCAAGCCCACCGGCGTCATCCTGGAACAACAAGGTGATGCTGCCGTAATCGGTATGCGCGCCAGCGCGTGTTTCCCCTTGCTCGGCGACAAAACTCTCCGGTAATGGCGGGTAGTGAAGCAGTCGCAGGGTGTGGTGGTGCAGGTTGTGCGCGTTAACAAAAAAATTGTCCGGTTGGTCAAGTGCAACGGCAAAAGCTTCCAGAACGCGGTCTGCAGTGGTAATGCAATCGGCCAGAAAGGTCTCGACGTTCTGACGGAATTGGGGTTGATCTGCAGGCCAGAGATTGCGTGCCGCGCTGGCGTCGCGATCTTCCGGCGCGGCGTTGAACGCTTCTTTCAGGTCGCCTGGTTTGCTCGGATCCAGGCGCTCACGGCGTACGCCCACATAGCCTCTGTTGCTCTGCGCATTCTGCCAGGCCACTGACTGCTTGATCTCATCCGGCAGGGCGAAGAAGTCTTTTGATGCATGAAAAGCCTCACTGATGCTGGCCTGCGGCATACCGCAGTTAGCCAGGTAGAAGAACCCCCACTGGCTGCTGGCTTCGCGCATCTGCGCAGCGACCTGTTGCCTGGCGCTCGTGTCGCCCTGAATAAAAGGGCCAAAGTCGATAATCGGGATGGATAGTGCCTGCTCGCTCATGAATATATCTCCGGGATGCTGTAATGGGCCATGTGCCCTCGCGCGCAACGCTGCGAAAACGGTCCCTGGTTTAGCCCCGGCTGTGCTACAAAAGCGGGTTGCTCATAACCTGACCAGATAATCAGGAATTTAAAAGCAAGGGGTGTGCCATGCCCGTGAGCAGGCTGTTTGTGGGCCTTTTTGCGTCATGCAGCGGCGTATCTGCACCGACCTGGACCGCGAAGCCGTCGACGGCACCAAATAATGGCTGTTTCCGCTGGCCGCCGGCCGGCCCCGGACTTGCATTCGGACTTGCGTAGAGCCGACTCCCGCAGGGAGATACTGAAGCCTCCGCTGCCGAACACTTCGTTATTGAACACGTTGAACTGGCCAAGGAAATGAATGTGAGCAAGACACTGTTACTCAAGAATGCCCGCCTGATCGCGACCATGGATGATCAGCAGCGCGAGATTGCCGAAGGCTCGATACTGATCCGCGGCAACCGCATCGAAGCGGTGGGCCCGGCCGCTGAAGTGCCAGACACGGCTGATCAGGTGATCGATATGGCTGGGCACATCCTGCTGCCCGGCCTGATCAACACCCATCACCACATGTTCCAGTCACTGACCCGTGCGCTGCCGGCCGCCCAGGATGCCGAGCTGTTTGACTGGCTGACCGCGCTGTTCCCGGTCTGGCAGAACATCACGCCGGCGATGCAACGCGCCGCAACCCGCACGGCCATGGCCGAGCTGATGCTCTCCGGCTGCACTACGGCAGCCGACCATGCCTACCTGTACGTCAACGGCACGCGCCTGGATGACAGCGTGCAGGCAGCGCAGGAAATGGGCATGCGCTTTCATGCAGCCCGCGGTGCGATGAGCCTGGGCCAGAGCCAGGGCGGGCTGCCGCCGGATGCGCTGGTCGAGCAGGACGAGCAGGCGATTCTGCGCGAGATGCAGCGGGTGATCGAAGAACTGCATGACGCCCGCCCGGATGCGATGATTCGTGTGGCGCTGGCACCCTGCTCACCCTTTACCGTGACCACCGACCTGATGCGCGAAGCTGCCAGCCTGGCACGCGCCTATGGGGTGGGCCTGCATACGCACACCGCCGAGAACAGCAAGGATCTGGCGTTCAGCAAGGAGCGATACGGCATGACGCCGACCGAGTACACCGAATCGGTCGGTTGGGTTGGCCCGGATGTGTGGCACGCCCACTGTGTGCATCTGGATGAGCCAGGCATTGCCTTGTTTGCGCGGACGGGTACCGGGGTGGCCCACTGCCCGTGTTCCAATATGCGCCTGGCCTCCGGCATAGCGCCGATTCGCAGGATGCGCGACGCCGGGGTCAAGGTCGGCCTGGGTGTGGACGGCAGCGCGTCCAACGACAGCAATCATTTGCTCGATGAAGCGCGCCTGGCGATGCTCTCGGCCCGCGTGCGAGACCAGAACCCGGGCGCAATGACCGCGCGTGAAGCGCTGTATATTGCCACCCGTGGCGGCGCCGAGGTGCTCGGCCGGGATGATGTGATTGGCCGCATTGCGCCGGGCTATTGCGCCGATATCATCGCTTTTCGTACCGATGACATCAGCATGGCCGGTGCCCAGAGTGATCCGCTCGCGGCGCTGGTGTTCTGTACGCCGCCGCGAGTGGCGCACAGTTTTATCGACGGGCGGCAGGTGATCGAGGATGGGCAACTATTGACCCGTGAAGTGCCGCTGATTATCGAGGAGCATAACCGTCTGGCCAGGGAGCTGGTGCAGGGACGCTAGGTCGTTCGACCGGCAGCGCCTTGCGGCGCTGCTGGCCGAAATCTATTGCTCGCGGGTGCGGTGTTCATAGGTCGCATTGAGGCGATAAGCCAGGTAGTCGGAACAACTGATCGGCTCATATCTGGGCTGCTGGTCCGGCAGAATATCGCGCGGGTCGACAATCGATTCTGGATTCACCTCTAGAAAGAACGCGATGGAGAAACGCTCCTGTTCCGGCGGCCTGACCCGGTGGGGCGTCGAGACGTAGGTATCGTTGCTCCAGCGCATCAGGCAATCGCCGATATTGCAGACGAAGGCATCCGGCACGTGTGGCGCCTCAATCCATTGCCCCTGCCGATTGGCAACCTGCAGTCCGGCGACCTGATCGGTCGCCAGCAGGGTGACATTGCCGTAGTCGGTGTGCGCGCCGGCACCGCCGTCTTCGCGCTGAGAATGTCCGGCACTGGCCGGGTAACGCAACATGCGCAGGGTAGCGATGGGCATGCTCAGGTGCGCATCGAAATAATCTTCGGCCAGCCCCAGATCAATACTGAAGCCGCGATGAATCAGCCGGCCCAGATCCAGGCAGGCGTCGAAATAAGCCAGCATCTCCTCCCGCCAGCCGGGTACCTCGGGCCAGAAGTTCACGCCGCGGAACGGCTTGCCGGCGAGCACGTCCGGATGATTGGCCGCAAAGTCGGTACCGATATTGAAGGCTTCCTTCATATCGGCGCCGGAGACAGGGTTGAGTTTCTCATCAGCCATGGCTACGTAGCCGCGGTTATGCGGTGACAACTTGATCGACAGGCGTTGCTTGTCGGCCAACGGCAGCGCAAAAAAGCATTTGGCATTGTCGAAGGTGTGTCTGATCAGCTCGGCATCAATGCCGTGATCGATCACGTAGAAAAAACCGACTTCCCGGCAAGCGATGCCCAACTGGCGAGCCACCTGCGCGCGCTCCGCAGGATCCCGACTGCGCAGGCCGGCGACGGAAATGATGGGTAGGGTCTTCATGTTGAACTCCTCTGCCTAGAGCATGCGGGTACGGAGGTGGGCAATATCTCGGCATTGCTGGAACAGCTGCAGACCCTGCGATTGAGCCTGGGCCAGCACCTGGGCTTCACTGACCTGAGTGGCGAGGCCATCGGCAATCAGTTGCTGTCCGTCCACCCAGACACTGGCAACGTTCTGGCTGCTGGCAGCGAATACCAGATTCCACAGCACGTTGCCGCCACGGGTATCGATCTCGGCCGGGGTCATGTTCGGCAACTTCAAATCGAGTAACAGCAGGTCGGCGCGCTTGCCCACTTCCAGCGAGCCGATCTCGCGATCCAGGCCCAGCGCACGGGCGCCGTTGATGGTTGCCATGCGCAACATCTGTTCGGCGGGCAGCACGGTGGCATCCAGGCGGGTGGCCTTCTGAATCAGGGACGAGAACTTCATCTCCTCGAACAGGCTCAGGCTGTTGTTACACACCGGACCGTCGGTTCCCAGCCCGACAGTCAAGCCCGCCGCGAGCATCTCCGGGACCCGAGCCACGCCGCTGGCCAGCTTGGCATTGCTGATCGGGCAGTGGGCGATGGCAGTGCCGGTGTCGGCCAGACGTTTGATCTCCTCGTCATTCAACCAGACGCAATGGGCCAGCAAAGTGCGCTCGCCCAGAATCCCGTAGTGGTCCAGTTGGGCGATCGAGCGGCGGCCAAAATGTTGCTCGACTGCCTGGTCTTCCTCGCGTTGCTCGCAGGCATGGGTGTGGATGCCGACGCCGTAATCACGCTGGCACTGCAAGGCTTCGGCATAGGCATCAGCGGTGCAGTAGAACAGGTGCTCCAGGCCCATCCAGACCTGAATGCGACCGTTCTGGCTGCCATGATGGGTGTGGATCAGAGCGCGATTCTCGGCGCGCGTGGCGAAGAAATCCTTGCCTGGAGCATCGGCCACATAGGGTGCGAGATTCACCCGCAGGCCAATCTCGCCGGCGGCATCGGCACAGCGATGCATGAAGCGATACATGTCCATGACGCAGGTGGTGCCACTTTTCAGGGCTTCCAGATAGCACAGCCTGGCGGAGTGGTAGGCGTATTCCTCGGTGAGCGCGCGGTGCTCAAGCTGGTAGTACGGCAGCCAGTCCATCAGTTGCATGTTTTCGGTGACTCCACGCATCAGGCTGGAATGCGAGTGGCAGTCAATCAGGCCGGGCAGCAACGCGTGCCCCGCGGCCTCAATAATCGGGTAACCGTCCGGTATGCTCATTTCACCTGCCGCGCCCAGGGCAATGATGTTCCCATCTTCGACAATCAGGGTACCCTCGGGGATCACGCGGTTGTGCGAGTCCACGGTAAACAGAGCAGCATTACGTATGGCGAAGCGGTTCAAGGAAACGATCTCCGGAAATGGCCATGGGTGGGCTCAATGGCTATCTGGTTGTAACACGATGGGGTGTTTCAACAGCACCTCATCACAGTTGCCGCCAGGCCCGAGGCGGTCCACCACCAGATAGTCGGAATCGGCCTCAAGGGGCAGCAAAGGTGCATGCCAGGCGCCGGCGCGCAGATTGATACCCTGGGTGCCGGTAACCAGAAATGCACGTACAGCGGTTTCGTCGAAATCGCCGGGCGCTGCAACCACCGCGTAGAAGGCCTTGTTGTTGAGTGGTACAAATGCCTGACTACCGAGTGGATGACGCTCCATCAGCTCGATCACCAGAGGTTCCAGCGGTTGGCCGCGAAAGATGGATAGTATTGCCTTGGCGCCCTCGCCCAGCAGGTCGACGCTGGCTAACGAATGAAAACGCTGGGTACGTCCCTGATTGATCGGGAAGGAATCGGCTCCGTCGCAGGCGATGACGTCACCGAAAGGTGCGAATGCCTCGCGAGTCAGGGGTTCGACGACGAGCGAGCGCGGTTGTCTCATGCTACAGGTTTGCCAAAAAGGCGGACGCGACTGACGCCACCGTCGGGGATGATGTTGAAGCGGATATGCGTGATCGGGCCCAGGTCTTTCAGCTCGGAGAAGCTGTGGATGCTGTCGGCTGTCAGGGGCTGTTCGTCCATCAGAGTGTGCCAGAACATGCTCTGGGTGATCAGCGACTGGGTGGTGCTGTCCTGCATGCAGGCAGCCTGAATCGAGCAGCGGGCCGGGAAGTTACCCTTGAAGTGCGCGGTGTCCACCTCGACCCGCTCGGCAATGCCCTGGTGGCCGAGGCTCAGGATGCACCAGTCATTGCCCGGTTCGCGACGGCGGCGAGTTTCCCAGCCATCGCCCATATTGATACCCCGGCCGGGCCGCAGCATCTTGCGCGGCTCGCCGTAATGCGCGTCACTCCAGGCGATCTGTCCGCCGCCATTTTCCACGGCGATCAGGTCGATACTCTGGCTCGGGTCCAGGTCTGACCAGTCGCGATGGGGTATGCCATAGACCCGCAGTCGGGCTACGCCGCCATCGGGGAACAGATTCAGGCGCAAGTGGGTCCAGACCGCGTTGGAGTTCAGCGCACGGAAATGGTGTGCGTTGCCCTTGAGTTCGGTGGCTGCGAGCAGCGGTTGCCAGAGGCTGTCTTGATCCGGTACAGCCTCCGGGCTGTAGCAGGCATCGATGGAAACGGCGGGGGCGAAGTTACCGGTGAAGAAGCTGGTGTCGATGTCGACCCCAAGCAGCACGCCAGGCATGGCCAGGCGGATGATGCTTGAATCATGGCCGGTAGTGCGGCGACGGCGGGTTTCCCAGCCATCCATCCACTTGCCGTTATCGTCATAGCGATCGGGGTAGAAGGTTGCCGGACCTGGGTCGAGCATGCGCTCACCGGGGGCGAAGAAAGCATCGGTAGCGCTTAGAAACTCGGCGCCCAGGCTGCCGTCAGCGAGGTTCAGGCCGGTACGGGTAAAATCCGGGCCCTCAATGGCGGGTGATACGATGGCATTGCTCATTCTGCGTTGTCCTGGCGGGTGTATGGGTGAGTCTGTTTCCAGTGCCGGGCGATATCGATCCTGCGGGCTACCCAGACGCGCTCATGGCTCTGGATATGGTCGAGAAAGCGCTGCAATGCACGGAAACGCCCGGGGCGCCCAGCCAGTCGGCAGTGCAGGCCGATGGAGAGCATTTTCGGGGTGTCGCCGCCCTCGGCATAGAGCACGTCGAACGCGTCCTTCAGATACTGATAGAACTGTTCGCCGGCATTGAAGCCGCCGGCAATCGCGAAGCGCATATCGTTGGTATCCAGGGCATAGGGCACGATCAGATGTGGCTTGGACTGACCATCGGACGTATTCACCGTGGTCCAGAACGGCAGGTCATCACCGTAGTAGTCACTGTCGTATTCAAAGCCGCCAGCTTCGGCAACCAGTTGTCGGGTGTTGGGGCTGTCGCGTCCGGTGTACCAGCCCAGCGGCGGTTCACCAGTCAGACGAGTGTGCAGGGCAATGGCCTGCTGCATATGATCGCGCTCTTCGCTGACGTCCATGTCCTGGTAGTGAATCCAGCGCAGGCCGTGGCAGGCGATTTCGTGTTCGTCTTCGATGAAGGCCTGCACTATCTCGGGGTGTCGCTCCAGTGCCATGCCGACACCAAAGACGGTGAGCGGTAACTGACGCAGGCGAAATTCGCGCAATAGACGCCAGACGCCAGCGCGCGAGCCGTATTCATATAGCGACTCCATACTCAAATGGCGCGCTTCGAAGGGCTGGGCACCGATGATATCGGAGAGGAAGATTTCCGAATGCGAGTCGCCATGCAGCACGCAACTTTCACCGCCCTCTTCGTAATTCAGCACAAATTGTACGGCGATCCGCGCTCCGCCCGGCCAGTTGGCCTGGGGCGGGTACTGACCGTAGCCACGCAGGTCGCGCGGGTAAAAGCTGTCGTTCATCTGGGCACTTCCAGGCCGCAACCGCGTAGAATCACGCTGGTCAGAAAATCGGCCGCGTGATCGAAGTCCTGTTTCTCATACTCTGCCTTGTTTTCCACCATCAGAATCTGCACCTCGAAGTCGGCATAATGCTGGGTGGATGACCAGATCAGAAAGATCAGCTGTACCGGGTCGACCGGAGCCATGCGGCCCTCGTCGATCCATTGCTGGATGACCGCGGCGCGCCCTCTTACCCAGTCGCGCATGGTGCCGCGCAGATGGTTCATCAGAAAGGGCGCGCCCTGAATGATCTCCATCGCGAACAGGCGCGAGGCCAGTGGATGGGTACGGGATAGGTCGACCTTGGTACGAATGAATGCGGTCAGTGCCGAGGCTGGATCATCTTCAGGTGACACCGAGGTGAACACCGCGTTCCAGCGTGACAGGATGTCGTCGAACATGGCGCCGTAGATTTCCTTCTTGTTGCTGAAGTAGTACAGCACATTGGATTTCGGCAACTCGGCTCGTTCGGCGATATTCTGGATGGTGGTGCCGCGAAAACCGTGCTGGGCAAATTCCTGCTCGGCCGCAGCTAGAATGATTTCGCGATTGCGTTCACGAATACGTCCGGGTCGGTAGGTCTTTGATCGGGTCTTGGTGGTCATGCCGGTCTCATCACTTCTACGCAGGAGGGAGTTCGACATTAGCCGAACTCCCTGACTTGATCAAAAGTGAAATTTGACCAAGGCACTGACCGCGCTTTCGGTGTCCATGACGTCATCGCCCAGGCCGAATTTGTTGTTCCAGTACGAATATTCGATACCGGCATAGAGCACGCGCGGGCTATCGAAGTAGTTACCGATATCCAGCTTCAGCTGCGGGTTGAAGTGGAAGTCGGACTTGTGGTCATCGGCGGCCGAGGACCAGTCGATATAGCCGTCAAACAGAATGCGTGTGGCGCCGAATTCCATGGGGGCGCCCCAGACCACGGTGAGCTGGTAGTCGTCGTCGGTTTCGCTGTTGTTGACGTGATAGACCCGGGTGCCGAAGTACTGCAGGCCGGGAATGTTCCAATCCAGACCCATACCCAGCAAGACGTTCTTGACGTCTGCGCCGCCGCCCATTTCGTACTGGCCGGACAGTGTAACGTCCTTGATCAGGCCGTAGCTCAGGTCGTTACCGGTCAACCAGCCAAGGCTGAGGTTCGGCGCGAACTCGCCGTACAAGTCATTGGAGTCACGACTTTTGCCGTGACCCTGATTGCGATCGAAGAAGAAGAAGGTACTGCCCCAGTTGTGGCCGGTAGTATTTTCAAAGGTGAAATAGGTATCGGTACGCTGTTGCCGACCAAATGCTTCGTAGTCATCGCTGTAAAGCACCGAAATGCTTGAGTCGGAGAAGTACTTTTCGGCATGAGCCGCAGGCGCGAAGGAGGCCGCGATGCAGACTGCCATAAGAGTTTTGCGCAAAGTTGTCATGATGTTTTCCTTGATGTGGTTAAGCTTTTGGTTGGCATATGGGTGTTCAAATCACTTGCTCGGCCTATAGGGCTGGCCGATTGATAAAGGGGTATTCAGTTGCGTGCGTGCGGGGTTCCACGACAGCAGCACCAGCACGACGATGGTGACCAGGTACGGCAGCATGGCCAGCAGCTCGGTTGAGCTGCGCCAGCCCAGGCCCTGGAGGACCAGATGCAGAATGCTCGCGGCCCCGAACAGATAGGCGCCAAGCAGAACCCGTTCCGGCTTCCAGGTGGCGAAGACCACCAGCGCCAGGGCAATCCAGCCACGGCCGGAGGTCATGTTTTCGGTCCACATGGGGGTATAGGCCAGGGACAGATAAGCGCCAGCCAACCCTGCCATTGCGCCGCCAAATGCTACCGCCAGATAGCGCACGGTCAGCACGCGCATCCCATTGGCGTTGGCAGCCTCTGGCGACTCGCCTATGGCGCGCACGATCAGCCCTCCCCGGCTGTAGCGCAGGAATACGAAAACCAGCACGAACAGCAACAGCGACAGGTAAACCAGCAGGTCCTGGTGGAACAGCACCTTGCCGATAACGGGAATATCGGACAGGTACGGGATGGCAATTTTCGGAAAGCCGGTGATCGACCTGCCGACATGACCGCTGCCGATAAAGGCGCTCAGACCGGTGCCGAAGATGGTCAGGGCCAGGCCTGCCGCATACTGATTGGCCGCGAGGGTGATGGCCATCAGTGCGAAGAGCATCGACATCAGGATGCCGGCGACGATCGCAGCAACTACGCCGACCGTCAGGCTGCCGCTGGTCACTGCAGCGATGAAGCCGATAACCGCGCCCATCAGCATCATGCCTTCCTGACCCAGGTTGAGCACACCGGATCGCTCACATACCAGTTCACCCAGTGCCGCCAGCAGCAGCGGTGTGCCGGCGATAACAGTAGCGGCCATAATATTGGTGATCAGCAGCGTATCCATTTCAGGCCACCTGCGCTTTGTTTGGCGCCGGCGAACGCAGCCGCAAGCGGTAGTGAATGAAGGCATCACAGGTAAGCAGGTAGAACAGGAGCAGCCCCTGGAACAATCCGGTGATGGCCCTGGGGAGGTTCATGGCAATCTGCAGCATCTCGCCACCCATGAAGGTCAGCGCCAGTAGCGCACTGGCCAGGACAATCCCCAGTGCCTGCATGCGCCCGAGAAACACGACGATGATCGCGGTGTAGCCATAGCCGGGGGACACCTGGGGTACCAATTGGCCGATGGGCCCACTGACTTCCGAGGCGCCGGCAAGGCCGGCCATCGCCCCGGCCAGCAGGAAAGCCAGCCAGGTCAGACGACGAGCGCCGAACCCGGCAAAGGCTGCAGCACGGTTGTCCTGGCCCAGTACCTTGAGTTGAAAGCCGATGAAGGTGCGGGTAAAGAGCACGCCAACAACCACGGCCGCCAACAGTGCGAACAGCAGGCCGATATGCAGGCGCGTGTCGGGAATCAGTTTCGGCAGCAGGGCAGCCGCAGCGAACATCTCAGACTGCGGAAAGCCGAAGCCCATCGGATCCTTGAGGGGGCCGTGTACGCTGTACAGCAGCAGATTCAGCGCGATGTAGTTGAGCATGATGGTGGTGAGAATTTCGTTGCAGTGAAAATGCGTCTTCAGCACCGCCGCAATCCACGCCCATAAAGCTCCGGCGAGCGCCCCGCCCAGGAGCACCGCAGGCAATACCCAGAAGCCGCTGTGTTCGCTCAGTTGCAGGGCCACTACCGAGGCCCAGAGCGCGCCCATGAGAAAGTGGCCTTCGGCACCGATATTCCACAGCTTTGCCCGGTAACAGATGGTCAGGCCTGCAGCGCAGAGCAACAGCGGCGCCATTTTCAGACCCAGCTCGGCCCATCCATGGGCATCACTCAAGGGGATCAAGAAGAAGAACTTCAGGCCCTCGACAGGATCCTTGCCCAGTGCCATAAACAGGCCAAGGGCGGTTATCACGGTCAGGACCAGGGCCAGCAGGGGCGAGGCCCACTGCATAGTTCGCGAGTCGGTAGCTCGGCGTTCAAGCGATAGCATGTGCTGGCCCCTTGTTATCAGACTCTGCCGCATCTTTCGGAAAGTCACCCGCCATCCACTGGCCGAGTCTTTCGATACTCAGTTCCGCAGTTGGCACGAGCGGCGACAGGTGACCGCTGCAAATGGCACCCATGCGATTGCACAGTTGGTAGAGTTCATCGAGGTCTTCAGAGATCAGCAAAACCGCAGCGCCCTGATCACGCAGCGCTACCAGCGCCTCGTGAATGGCCACTGCCGAGCCGACATCCACACCCCAGGTCGGGTGCGAGGCAACCAGCAGACGCGGCTGCTGCAGCGCTTCGCGACCGATAATGAATTTCTGCAGGTTACCCCCGGACAGGCTAGCCGCCGGGCTGTCGATACCGCTGCAGCGCACGCCGAACAGCTCTCGTATACGGGTGGCGTATTCACGGATCTTGCCGCCCTTGAGCAGGCCGCGTTTGACCAGGTCTCGGTCATAGGCGGTCAGCAGGGTGTTTTCCGCCAGCGACATCGCCGGCACGGCGCCGCGGCCCAGACGCTCCTCGGGCACCACGGCGATGCCCAGGCGGCGGCGCTGGGCGGCATCGCGCCGACCAATCGCGACACCACCAAGTTGCAGGCTGCTGTCGACGACCCGCACCTCGCCGGAGAGTGCGCGCAGCAACTCGTCTTGCCCGTTTCCGGCTACCCCCGCGATGCCGACGATTTCGCCAGCGCGCAGTTGCATGTTGATTTTGTCCAGGCTGGTGCCAAAGGGGTCGCGGCTGATGTAGCTGAGCTCATTCAGACTCAGCAGAGTCTCGCCGGGTTCGGCTGGCGAGACCTGGGTAGACAGTGGCGTATCATTGCCCACCATCATGCGCGCGATCTCGTCGGTCGAGACCTCGGCGGGCCGACACTCACCGGTGACTTTGCCTTGGCGCAAGACCGTGGCGCGATGGCAGAGATCGCGCACCTCCTGCAATTTATGGCTGATAAACAGGATGCTGCAGCCCTCGCTGGACAGCTGCCGCAGGGTGCGGAACAGTACTTCGACTTCCTGTGGCGTGAGCACGGAGGTTGGTTCATCGAGAATAAGCAGTGAGCTTTCCTGGATCAGGCAGCGGACGATCTCAACCCGCTGACGCTCGCCTATGGAAAGGGTATTAACGTAGCGACGGGGTTCGAGGGCCATGCCGTAGTGGGCAGATACCTCGCGAATCCGCGCGTCCAGACGACTGCGGTTGCGCGCCTGTGCGGCGGGCAGACTAAGCGCGATGTTCTCGGCGACGGTCAGGGTTTCGAATAGTGAGAAGTGCTGGAACACCATGCCGATACCCAGCTCGCGCGCATGTGCCGGCCCCTGTAGTACCAGCGGCCGTCCGTTCCAGGTAAGGGAGCCCTCATCCGGCTGGATCACCCCATAGATGATTTTCATCAGGGTGCTTTTACCCGCGCCGTTTTCGCCCAGCAAGGCATGGATCTCACCGGCGGTGACTGTCAGCTGGACACCGTCGTTCGCCCGGCAGCCGGGATATTGCTTGACGATGTTCTGCAGTTTCAGGCGTTCAGCCGCTAACATTGCTATCCCCGGCGTGTAATAAACTGACCAAATAATCAACATTTACACACTTAGCAATTTGCTTGCCAAATGCGTTGTAACGCTAAATTTTTATTAAATGGACTAAGTGGTCAGCTTTTTGCAGTTGTTTGCGTTGACTACCTTGAACCCCGCGCCAGCGCCTGCTGGGCTGAATCGGCCAATCGCGGGGAATACGGTTAACAGTAGAGAGCGCGGAGAACACTGTGATTGAGTTTCATCTGAACGGTCAGCCCCTGACACTGGAAAGCACTGACCCAAACCTGAGCATTCTCGAGTGGCTGCGCACCAAAATGCGCCTTACCGGAACCAAGGAAGGATGTGCTTCCGGCGATTGCGGCGCCTGTACAGTCATGCTGGGTACGCCGTCGGAACAGAATGAACTGAGCTATCAGAGCGTAAACAGCTGCATAGCCCTGATCGGCAGCCTGCACGGCAAGCACCTGGTGACCATTGATGCGTTGCAGAGCGAGCCCGCGCACCCGGTGCAGACAGCCATGGTCGAGTGCCATGGTTCGCAATGTGGCTTCTGTACCCCTGGGATCATCATGTCGCTGGTGGCACTGCATCATGAGGCGGCCAGATATCCGGACTGTGATCGCCACCGCGTACTGGAAGCGCTTTCCGGCAATCTTTGCCGCTGTACCGGCTACCGGCCGATCATGGATGCTGCCACGCGATCTATCGTCGACGGTGTGCAGGAGTGGGATGGCGGCGGCTTGTTGGATACCCCGGTTCCCTCAGTCAAGGATACGCCTGCAGCCAGCCTGCAGGATGCCCAGGGAAAACGCTTCGATGCCCCCGTCAGCCTGGAGCAGTTGCGTGACCTGCTTGCCCGATCGCCCGGTGCGCGGCTGGTCGCTGGCAGTACTGACCTGGCACTGGAGATTACCCAGCAACTGAAAACACTCCCCCACCTGGTCTCCACCGAGCAGGTGCCTGAACTGCAGCGTATCGACATCACGAATGAAGGCCTGTGCATTGGCGCAGCCGTCAGCTATCGCCGCGCCGGCAGTGTGCTGAACGCGCGTTGGCCGGCCTTTGGCCCGATGCTGGAGCGCCTCGGATCGCTGCAGATTCGCAACCGCGGCACCCTGGGCGGGAATATCGGTAATGCCTCTCCGATTGCCGACATGCCACCGCCGCTGATCGCCCTGGGCGCAGAGGTTCAGCTCGACAGTGCCGAAGGTGAGCGCTGGATGGCGCTGGAAGCCTTCTTCCTGGACTATCGCAAGACCGCCCTGCGCGCGGGTGAATTCATTCGCAGTGTGCGGGTGCCTAAGCCACGGTCAGACGCATCGACAGCGAATGAACGGCTGTTTATCTACAAGGTTTCCAAGCGGCTGGATGATGATATTTCAGCGGTGCTGGGCGCCTTCTGGTTCCAGTTTGACGGTGAGCAGATCAGCGATTGCCGTCTGGCCTATGGCGGCATGGCGGCCACTCCCAAGCGCGCCCGTGCAGCGGAAGCCGCTTTACGCGGTGCGACCTTTGACGACGCCAGTATCTCCCATGCCATTGCGGCCCTGGCCAACGATTTTTCCCCCCTGTCGGACGTGCGGGCCTCGGCCGCTTACCGCGCACAGGTAGCCGGCAATCTGCTGCGCCGCGCGCTGCTCGAATACGGCGCAGGCGCCGACAGCGACAACCGACTGAAGGTGACCGATTATGCGTAAGCTACCCGAAGCCCTGACCAATTATCCCGGGCAGCCCGTCGGCCTCGCCGGGCACAATGCCCACCATGACAGCGCCTGGATGCACGTGCGCGGTCAGGCGCGCTACATTGATGACCTGCCGGAGCCCGAAGGACTGCTGCATGCAGCCGTCGGGCACAGTGAACAGGCGCATGCGCGGGTGTTGAACATGGACCTGAGCGCGGTACGCAGTTACCCCGGTGTCATCGCTGTGGTCACCGTTGCCGACGTGCCGGGGCATACGGATATCGGTCCGGTATTTCCGGGTGACCCGGTGCTGGCCGGGGAAATCGTCGAACATATCGGCCAACCGATCTTTGCTGTCGCTGCGACCAGCCACGATGCGGCGCGCAAGGCTGCGCGTCTGGCCAAGGTTGAATACCAGCCCCTGCCACCCGTGCTGACCACCGCCGAAGCGCTGGATAAGGCCTTTTATGTGCGGCCCAGTCATACCCAGCAGCGCGGTGAGCCGGATCAGGCGCTGGCCAATGCACCGCATCGATTGCGTGGGCAACTGAATGTCGGCGGGCAAGAGCATTTCTATCTGGAGGGTCAGGCCTGTCTGGTCGAGCCGACCGAGGATGGCGGCATGTTCGTGCACACCTCCAGCCAGCATCCCTCCGAGGTGCAGAAGCTGGTAGCCGAAGTGCTCGGTGTACCGATTCATGAAGTCCAGGCTGAAGTCCGGCGTATGGGCGGCGGCTTTGGCGGCAAGGAAACCCAGGCAGCTGCACTGGCCTGTGTGGCTGCCCTGCTCGCCCATGTTACCGGCAAGCCGGTGAAATACCGGTTGTCCCGCGCGGATGACATGGTGCAGACCGGTAAGCGACATGACTTTTTCAACACCTATGATGTCGGCTTTGATCAGGATGGCATGTTGCATGGTGCGGACCTGATGGTCGCAGGCCGTTGCGGCTTTTCACCGGACCTGTCCGATGCGATTGTCGACCGCGCCATGTTCCATGCCGACAACGCCTATTTTCTCGATCAGGCGCGGGTAACCGGCCACCGCTGCAAAACCCACACGGTGTCCAATACTGCCTTTCGTGGTTTTGGCGGCCCCCAGGGCATGATGATCATAGAGCAGGCGATGGACGATATCGCCCGTCACCTGCAGCTTGATCCGCTGACGGTGCGCAAGCGCAATCTCTACCGTGAGGGCCGCGACACCACCCATTACGGCCAGCTCATCGAGCAGCATCTGCTGCCGCGGCTGGTCGATGAGCTGGAAGTCAGCTCCGACTATCAGGCGCGACGCGAGGAAATCACTGCGTTCAACCGCAAGAGCCCGATACTCAAACGCGGCCTGGCACTGACGCCGATCAAGTTCGGCATCTCCTTTACCGCCAAGCACCTTAACCAGGCTGGCGCATTGGTACTGATCTACACCGACGGCAGTATTCACCTGAATCACGGCGGCACCGAGATGGGCCAGGGGCTGTACGTGAAGATCGCCCAGGTCGTCGCCTCGGCCTTTCAGGTCGATCTGGCGCGGGTCAAGGTCTCGGCCACACGGACCGACAAGGTGCCGAATACTTCGCCTACGGCAGCGTCTTCGGGGTCGGATCTGAACGGTATGGCGGCGCTGGATGCCTGCGATAAGATCAAGGCCGGGCTGGTGGCATTTGCTGCCGAGCACTTTGCCTGCGAGCCGGGTGAGGTGCGCTTCGAGAACAATCAGGTCGTCGCTGGCGAGCAGCGGGTCGGCTGGGCCAAGTTCGTGCAGACCGCCTATATGCACCGGGTGTCGCTGTCTTCCACTGGCTTCTATGCAACGCCGAAGATCTATTACGACCACGAGAAAGGTCAGGGCCACCCGTTCCTGTACTACGCCAACGGCGCGGCCTGTTCGGAGGTGGTGGTGGATACGCTGACCGGCGAGTACCGCGTGCTGCGCACCGATATTCTGCATGATGCCGGGCAGTCGCTGAATCCGGAGATCGACATCGGTCAGATCGAGGGCGGCTTTATTCAGGGCATGGGTTGGCTGACCACCGAGGAGCTGGTGTACAGCGATACCGGCCAGTTGCTGACTACGGGTCCTGCGACCTACAAGATCCCGGCTGTGTCCGATACGCCGCCGGACATGCGCGTGACCTTGTTGGCGTCCAGCCCCAACCCCGAGGCTACGGTGTTCCGCTCCAAGGCGGTCGGCGAGCCACCCTTGATGCTGGGTATTTCGGTGTGGAGCGCCCTGCGCGATGCGATCGCCAGCCTGGCTGACTATCGCTACAGCCCACCTCTGGATACGCCAGCAACACCCGAACGCATGCTGACGGCAATGAATGTCACGCGGGCCTGGGCCGCACAACAACAGGAGGAGCAGCCATGCAGCATCGCATGATGTGGTACCAGGCGGTGGCCGAATGCGAGCGACAGGGCGAACCCTATGTACTGGTCACCATTCTTGGCGTCGCCGGCTCGGTCCCGCGGGAGCCTTCCAGCAAGATGGTGGTCACCGGTGAGCACAGTTACGACACCATTGGTGGCGGTCATCTCGAGTATCAGGTGATTGCCCGAGCCCGCGAACAGCTAGCCGCGGAACGCTTCGAGTCGCACATGGAGCATTTTCCGCTGGGCGCCAGTCTGGGCCAGTGTTGCGGCGGAAGCGTCAGTGTACTGCTGGAAGGTCAGCGTGGCAGTGATGCCCGGCTGGTGGTGTTCGGCGCCGGGCATGTCGCCCGCGCGCTGATGACCATCATGGGGCAACTGCCCTGGCGGGTAACCTGGGTCGACTCGCGCGAAGACGGCTTTCCCCAGGAGGTGCCGGATAACGTCAATGTACATTTCAGCGACGACCCTGCCGGTGATGCTGCCAGCCTCTGTACCAACGCTCATGCCTTGATCCTGACCCATAACCATCAGCTCGATTACGAGCTGTGCCGCGCTCTGCTCAATGCCGGCAGTGCTTCGAGCATCGGGCTGATTGGCTCGCAGGCCAAAGCCGACCGTTTTCGTAAACGCCTGGAGCACCGCGGGCACACTACGCAGCAGATTGCGCGCATTCGCTGTCCTGTAGGTCGCGACGACGTACCGGGCAAGCGGCCAATGGAAGTGGCGGTATCCATTACCGCTGAGCTCTTGGCCATGGCCGGCAGCCCGACGAAGGCGCCCTCCAAGCGGCGGGGTGTTGGCTGGCCAGAGTTACGGAGCCTGATGCAGGCAAATGGTGATAACACGTTAACGGAGCATTCATGACTCTGAAGCAACTTAATCAGATGCCCGAGGCCGAGGCCATGTCGCTGATGCGCGATTGCTGCGCCGCCGAAGCCTGGGTGCGCGGCATGGTCGGTGCACGGCCCTTTTCTTCATCCGAGGCGCTGCACGGGACCGCTCGGGCATTGTGGCCCAGCCTGATGGAAAGCGACTGGCTGGCGGCTTTTGAAGCCCATCCGAAGATTGGCGATATCAAAAGCCTGAAGGCGCGTTACGCGAGTACCGAAGCCATGGCCAGCGGCGAGCAGGCGGGCGCGCGTATCGCCCCTGAGGCAGTGCTGCAACAGCTGAAAGATGGCAATGATGCCTATTACGCCAGGTTCGGTTTCATCTTTATTGTTTGCGCCACCGGCAAGTCGGCGGAGCAGATGCTCGAGCTGCTGGAGGCACGCCTGCCCAATCAGCGCGCCGAGGAAATCCGTATCGCCGCCGCCGAACAGGCGAAAATTACCCATATTCGATTGGATAAATTGCTATGAGCACCCGCAGTCAAATCACCACGCATATTCTTGATCTCGGTTCTGGTCGGCCTGCCGCCGGGGTCAGCGTCAGCCTGGAACACCAGATGGGAGCCGGCTGGCGCGAGCTGGCCAGCGCCACCACTGATACCGATGGCCGAATTCTTGATGCTTTCCCTCTCAATGTCGATACCGGTACCTACCGCCTGATCTTCGATACCCAGGGTTATTTCCAGCAGCAGGAAAAGCGCTGTTTCTATCCTTCGGTGACCATTGCTTTCTGCCTTGACGAGGCCGACACCCATTACCACGTACCGCTGCTGCTTAATCAGTGGGGCTATTCGACTTATCGGGGGAGTTGATGACTGATCGCAATTCCACCGGCTTTCCCGCCGGCTGTATGGTCTTTCCCCCCGGTTGCAGCGCTTTCCGCGGTCCTCTACTGCATTTTCTGGCAGACCCCGGTCTGGGCAATCCTGACCCTGCCAGCTATGAGTACCTGCAGGACGGTCTGATGGTCGTTGCCGATGGTCGCGTGCTGGTGACCGGTACGGCCGAACAATTGTTGCCTGCACTGCCCGCCGCTACCCCTGTGGAGCATTGGCCGAACAGTCTGATCGTGCCGGGCTTCATCGACACGCATGTGCATATGCCGCAGTTGCGAGTCATGGCCAGCTACGGTACGCAGTTGCTCGAGTGGCTGGAAACCTACACCTTTCCGACCGAGTCGCAGTTTGCTGATGCGGCATTTTCAGCCAGCCAGTCACAGTTGTTTCTTGATCTGCTGCTGGCCCATGGCACTACCTCGGGGCTGGTATTTGCCACTTCGCATCAGGTGTCTGCCGATGCCCTGTTTGCTGCGGCCGAGAGCTACGGTATGGCCATGACGACCGGCAAGGTAATGATGGATAGAAACGCGCCCGAGGGACTGCGTGACACGGCCGAGGCGAGCTACCGGGAAAGTCGCGAACTGATTGGCCGCTGGCATGGCAAAGGACGCCTACGGTACGCCATTACGCCGCGCTTTGCGGCGACTTCGTCGGCGCAGCAGTTGAGCTATGCCGGGCAGTTGCTGGCTGACTGTCCAGGCGTGTTGATGCAGACCCACTGGGCGGAAAATCACGCCGAGATTGCCTGGATCAAGGAGCTGTTTCCGGAGCGCAAGGACTACCTGGACGTCTACGATCATTTTGGTCTGCTCGGTGATCGCAGCGTGCTCGCCCATGGCATTCATATCAGCGACGAGAACCGGCAGCGCCTGGCGCAGACCGGAACGCGCATCGCCTTTTGCCCGACCTCCAACACCTTTCTGGGGAGTGGCCTGTTCGATCTGCGCAGCGCGATTGACGCGGGTGTGCAGGTCGGTCTGGCCTCTGACGTCGGCGGCGGCACCAGCCTGTCGATGCTGGTGACCATGGCCGAAGCCTACAAGGTCTGCCAATTGCGGGGCCAATCGCTGAACCCGTTGAAGGCGTTCTACATGGCCACATTAGGCAATGCTGCAGTGCTGCATCAGGCTGATCAAACCGGCAATCTGCAGGCTGGAAAATATGCCGATTTCCTGGTGCTGGACCGCGCCGCCGGGCCGCTGCTGAGACTCAAGGATACACCCGAGTCCGACCCGCCCGGGATGCTGTTCGATCTGATGATTCTCGGCGACGACCGAGCCATACGTCGTACCTATATCGCCGGGCAATGCCGGTACGATCGCGATACCGTAAAAGGAGCTGCGCTAAATGCATGCGTATCTGGCTGACTGGCTGAGTCTGATTGTTCGTTGGTTTCATGTGATCGCCGGTGTGGCCTGGATTGGCGCGTCCTTCTACTTCGTCTGGCTGGACAATCATCTGCGCGAGCCGCCGGACTGGAAAAAGCAGAAGGGCATCAAGGGCGATCTGTGGGCGATTCACGGCGGCGGTATCTATGAGGTCGCCAAGTACCGGCTGGGCCCGGAAGAAATGCCGCACAAGCTGCACTGGTTCAAATGGGAAGCCTACAGCACCCTCATCAGCGGCATGGCGCTGCTGTTTGCGGTGTATTACTTCGGCAACCCCGGTTACCTGATCGACAGCAGCAAGCTGGCGCTGAGTACCGGCGGCGCCATTGCCATCGGCATGGGTACGCTGGCTGGCGTGATGCTGGTTTACGAGGCGCTGATCCGCAGTCCGCTGTCACGCAACGGGTTGGCTTTTGGCGCAGTGCTGTTCGCTATTCTGGTGATCGTTTCCTGGGCCATGTTTCAGGTATTTGCCGGGCGGGGAGCCTTTATTCATGTGGGTGCGGTGGTCGGCACCATCATGGTAGCCAACGTGTTTCTCGGCATCATTCCGGCTCAACGCGCGCTGGTCGGTGCCATTGAAAAGGGCGTGGAGCCGGATGCTCATGTGGTACTGCTGGCTGAGCGGGCCAAGCTGCGTTCCACGCACAACAACTACCTGACGCTGCCGGTCATTTTCATCATGATCAGCAACCACTACCCGATGCTCTATGGGCATGCCCATGGCTGGGCAGTGCTGGCAGCCATCGGATTCATCACCGCCTTTGCCAGGCATTTCTTCAACCTGCGCCATCAGGGCATTACCCGGCCGTCCATTCTGGTTGTCAGTGCGATACTGACGCTCGCGCTGATCTGGGCGATGGCGCCAGCTCGTCCGGACCCCAGCCAGGCCGAGAATGTCGCGCGGGTGGACGATGAAGTGGTTGCGATCCTGGTAGAAACCCATTGCCAGGCCTGCCATGCCGATAAACCAGCCCACCCGGCTTTTCAGGCACCGCCCGCCGGCATAGTGCTGGGCACGCTGGAGCAGTTAAGGGAACACGCCGACCAGGTATATCAGGCGACTGTGGCCACCGAATATATGCCACTGGGGAATACCACGGGTATTACACGCGAAGAGCGCGATATGTTGGGGGCGTGGTTGAGGCAGGCTGAGTAAGTAGTTCATGTTCCCAGCGAGCCCGATCGGGCTCGCTGGGAACCAGGGTTTAACCGGCCTTTTTCTCGGCAAAGTTGGCCTGGATACGCTGCAGCAGGTAGTCCGCAGCAGAGATGGGCGGGTACTTTCCGCCGGGGCCCTGGATCATCACTTCCTTGTTGGCCTGGCAGAAGAACGCCAGGCTGTAGCGGGGGCCACGGTACTCACCAGGCTTGGGCATGCGCACGCGGTGCAGTGTGGACTTGAGCTGATCGTCGCTCCAGCGCATCAGCATGTCACCTATATTGCAGGTGATCACGTCCTCACGCGGAACCACGCTGCTCCACTCACGATTGTCGCCGGCGCCTTCGGCGTCCTTGCCCGGGCTGACCTGCAGGCCGCCCTGGCCTTCCTGTTGGAACACCATGGTCAGGCAGTCGAAGTCGGTATGCGCACCGGCGCGCCACAGGCTTTCATCCCGAGACTCCTCGGGCATGGCCAGATAGTGCAGCAGACGCAGGGTGCTCTGGTAATCCGGCTTGCGGCGATCGTGTGCCTGGGTGAAAAAGTCGCGCTCGAATCCCAGCCGGTCCGCGAAGCAGGACAACACCTGCATACCCAACTGCCAGGCGCGGTACTCGAAGTCCAGCATCACCCGGTGAAACTCAGGTACCACTGTCTGATTGGGCCAGAGATCATCCATATGCGGCAGGGTGATCTGAAAGGACTCTTTCTGATCGGCAGTGCGGGTCGAGGGACGTACCTGGGACATGAACTCCCAACCGGCATTCAGGCCCTTTTTCAGCGGGAATGCCTGCTTCTGCTCGGCGGGCAGGGAAAAGAAGGCTTCCGAGAGTTTGAACGCGTCGCGTACCGAGTCCAGTTTCAATCCATGGTTGATCAGCTGGAAAAAGCCGACGTCGGTAGCGGCTTGCCAAAGCTGATCGGTGATTTCCTGCCGTCGATTGTCGAAGTCGCTGAGATCGATCAGCGGAATATCCTTGCTGGTCTCGCGGCCCATGCCACCGAAGGTGGTTTCCAGCTGCAGTTCTTTCAATCCGTATTCGGGTGTTGCGGTAGTGTCAGTCATGGTGATGCTCCAGGTAATGCCTGTGCTGAGCACAAGGGCAGACATAGGGTCGGAACGCACCGGGGCAACGGGAACGGAGGGCGAGTCAGCGGCGCTGGCAGGTCAGTCCGGTCCGTCGTTGTGCCTGGCACAGCGTCCGACCATGAACTGAGCAATGACCTGGGGTGTGGCCCCCTGACAGCTTCTACTCAAGCTGCAGAGCATAATAACCCTGCAGTAAATATCAAGCAGGAAGCGCGCCAAGATGCTGTTTCCCGACGAATGCCCGGCGCTGCCGAGGTCCGCAGCCAACCGCATTTCATATGGCATGGCCGACGTGCACTGCGGACGTGCAAAAACTGACCATTTGCACCACTTTTATCCAGAAGGTGGTTCTGCGTACCGGCTATGGGTGCGTGGTTCGCGGCTATGACGAGACTTGAGGTTGGTGAGAAAATTGCAGAGTCGAGTCAGGGTTCAACAGCCTGAAACCCACGCACCAGAGTAGAAGCGGTCAGGGGCCACGCCCCGGGACATTGCTCTTTGACCAACAAAGGAGCACCGCAGTGGCTTATCTGATCCAAAACGCCGAAGCCGTATTTTCTCCCAACCAGCCCGATGCGACGGATATACGTATCCGCGATGGACGAATTACCGAGATGGGCCGCGATCTGCGCCCTGCTACCGATTGCGTCGAAACGCGGGTCGATGCTAGCGGCTGCGTAGTCTGGCCGGGGCTGGTCAATACTCATCATCACCTCGCCCAGTCGGTCATGAAGGGTGTGCCCGCAGCACTCAATCAGGGTCTGGGTGACTGGCTGAGTTCGGTGCCCTACCGCTTCTGGCCCAAGGTTACGCCGCAGTTGATGTACCACGCCGCGCGTCTTGGGCTGTATGAACTGCTGCGCTCAGGCGCCACTACCTGCGCCGACCATCATTACCTGTACCACGACACCACCAGCCCGGAGCTGGAAGATGCGGTTTGGCAGGCGGCCGATGAACTGGGCATGCGCCTGGTGCTGTGCCGCGGTACGGCGACCGAGCAGGGTAGTCACCAGGGCATGATCGATAATGGCATCCGCCCGGAGACGCTGGACCAGGTGCTCGAGCGTCTGGAGCAGACCCGCGGCCGTTACCATCAGAACGCAGGCGATGCCATGCGCAAGCTGGTGGTGGCGCCCACCAGCCTGATCCATTCCAGCTCACCGGATGGATTGCGCGTGCAGGCCGCCTACGCCCGTGAGATGGGCCTGGGGATGCATTCGCATCTGCTTGAGGTGGGATTTGATGAGCAGCAGGCGCAGGCCAAATACGGCAAGAGCGCGATAGACCATGCCGAGAGCTGTGATTGGCTCGGCGATGAAGTCTGGTATGCGCACCTGGTGCATAGCGATGCGCATGCGATCGAGCGCCTGGCGGCGACCGGCACACGTATTTCCCACTGCCCTACGTCCAACTGCCGTCTGGGCAGCGGTGTAGCGCCGGTTATCGCCATGCAGGACGCTGGCATCAGCATCACCCTGGGTGTCGATGGCTCGGCCTCGGCCGAATCCGGGTCCATGCTGCAGGAGTTGAACCTGGCCTGGCTGCTGCATAGAGCCCTGCACGGGCCCTCCGCTACCACCTTGGACCAGGTGCTCAGCTGGGGTAGCCGCAATGGCGCACAGTTGCTCGGGTTGCATGATGTTGGCGAGCTCAGGGTCGGCATGGCTGCTGATCTGGTGCTTTACGATATTCATCAGCCGCGCTTCGCCGGCGTGCATACACCGCTTCTGGCGCCATTGATGTGCGGTGAGCCGGTGTCGATCAAGTACAGCTTTATCCAGGGCAAGCCGGCCATCAGTGACGGCGATGTTCAGGGCCTGGATGAGGTCGAGTTGACCGCTCGCGTTCAGGAGTCGGTACAGCAGTTACTGCGTGCCTGAACGGCACTGACACGCAGGCAAAAAAAGACCCGGACGTGTCCGGGTCTTTTGCCAACGCAGTCTGCTTATTCGGGGATGGTTGCGTCTATACCCTCCACATACCAGTTCATACCGGCGAGTTCTTGGTGGGTCATGGTCGTGCCTTCCGGCACCTTGAGTTCACCCGCCTGATCTTTCAGTGGGCCGGTGAACGGATGCAGTTCGCCACTGCCGATCGCTTTGGTCAGTTCGTCAATCTTGCTGCGCTGCTCTTCTGTCAGGCTCTCGTTTACGGCAACGATCTTGATCACGTCATCGCCGATGCCGCCCCAGTAATCGCCGGATTCCCAGGTGCCAGCCATGACCTTGTCCACGGTGTCGATGTAATACGGTGCCCAGTCGTTGACCACGGACAACAGGTGCGCCTTGGGACCGAAGTGGCTCATGTCCGATGCCTGGCCCACACCCCAGTTACCCCGTTTTTCTGCTGCCAGCAGCGGTGCAGGGCTATCGGTGTGCTGCACGATCACGTCTGCACCCTGGTCCATCAGGGTATTGGCAGCGTCCGCTTCCTTGGCTGGATCAAACCAGGTGTTGGCCCAGATCACCTTGATCTTGATATCCGGATTTACCGAGCGGGCGCCCAGATACACGGCGTTGATATCGCGGATCACTTCCGGGATCGGAAAAGAGGCGATATAACCGATGGTGTCGGATTCGGTGACCATGCCGGCGGCTGCGCCGGTGACATAACGACCTTCATAGGTAACCGACAGGTAGGTACCCAGATTCTCGGCCTGCTTGTAACCCGTGGCGTGCAGGAAAGTCTTGTCCGGAAAGTCAGCCGCCACCCGCGCGGTGGGGTTCATGAAGCCGAACGAGGTGGTGAAAATCACGTCGTTGCCAGCCTGGGCCAGAAGGCGAATGGTGCGTTCGGCGTCGGCGCCCTCGTTGACGTTCTCCACATAGGTGGTCTGCACCTTGTCACCAAAGTGTTCTTCCATGGCCAGACGGCCCTGATCGTGCTGGTAGCTCCAGCCGTGATCACCGATGGGGCCAACGTAGACAAAGCCGACTTTCAATGGGTCATCTGCCATGGCCTGGGCCGACAGAGTAAGAGTTGCCGCCAGGGCCAGTGTGCGTTTAAAACTCATGGATACTTCTCCTGAGATAGGTAATTGAGAGCCGCCCGCTTCCGCTGTCGAGCGCGCCTGCCTATTCCCAGCAAAAAGCTGGCCATTTGTTCAGGAAATTTGCAAAGCCGGTTGGTATGCGGGTTTTGGCGCGTTGCCTTAACCGCAGAAGTACAGGTGTGAGCGATCGGTGCACGATGGCGGAGCATGGATCCCCGCGCTGCACCAGCAACGTAGTTGTTTGGTAGTTTGTTTAGCGAGTTGTCGGATGCCTGCACTGGCCAGGCTGACGGAGACAGGGAGCTACTGCGGACCCGGGGGATATTGCCCAAACGGCGACACGCTGGATGGGGCTACTGCGATTGCGGGGGGCTTCTCATCTCATGCGGAAGAGTCCGCACGCTCCGTCGGATTCAGCGACGAAGCGCGAACAGCAGAATCAAGCCAGGGCCAGACCCACGCCGGCGACAGCGATTGCGGCGCCGATAAAGCGCGACAGCATGCCGCTGCGCCAGGCTCCGGCACCCATGCCGGCCAGGTGCAGCAGCGCGGTGCTGACGGCAAAGCCGGCCATGTATAGCATGGCATTGCTGGATACCGGCATTTCAGCACCGTGGGCGAGGCCATGCAGCATTGCGAAGGCTGTGACCAGGGTGGCGCCAGCGGCCAGCGGCAGACGTTTAGCCCACAGCAGCAACAGGCCCAGCACCACGACCGAGGCGACAATGCCCTGCTCGACCATCGGCAAGGCGAAGCCGTTCATGCCCAGACCGGCGCCGGCCAGCATGAAGGCGACGAAGAGCACCGGCATCAACCAGCGGGCGCTACCGCCCAGCTGTGACGCCCAGAGCCCGACCGCCAGCATGGCCAGCAGGTGATCCAGACCGCCAATGGGGTGAGCCAGACCCAGGGCCAGCCCGGTCGTTTCAGCATGTCCGGGATGGGCCTGGGCAAGCAGCGGCGTGCAGAGCAGGGCCACCAGGGCGATAGAACGGGATACCAGCAGGTTCATGGTCAGACTCCTTGTGCGGCGGACGCTGGCAGGGGGCGCAGCATGCCGTGACGAACGATAAAGGCGATGATGTCGTCGACACCGGCGCCAGTTTTCAGGTTGGAAAATACGAATGGGCGGTCACCGCGCATCTTCTTGGCATCACGATCCATGACGGACAGATCGGCGCCGACCAGGGGCGCCAGATCAGTCTTGT
>JAESUC010000121.1 GCA_016763285.1 Pseudomonas sp. | reverse complement strand
CGGCGCTGAAAAAGTCGGCCAGCAACTGGCGCAGGCGCTCGCCCCAGACCACCGGTGCTGCCGGCTCGCGCAGTTGCTGCTCATGTCGGTCGAGGTGCTGGAGGAGCTGACTGAGCGGACCAATCAACGCCGCATCCAGCCCGCCCACCTCATCATAGGGCTCTATATCCTGCCACGCCGCTGCGCTGCCACCGGCATAACCGAGCAGCATGCGACGCAGGCCAAAGCGCCAGCTGTTGGCTTCCAGGCCGGCGGGCAGACCCAGCGCCTCGCGCCGCTGCATATCCATGCCCCAGCGCACGCCCGCACCCTCGATCCAGCGGTGCAGGGTCGGCAGCTCGGCTTCGCTCAGGTCAAAGCGGTTGCGCAACGCGGGCACGTCCAGCAGATCGAACACCTCGCTCACCGGCAGCCGACTGTCCGGCAAACGCAGCAGATGCTCCAGGGCGATCAGCAGCGGCTCCTGGCCGCGCTGGCCCTGATCGGCCAGCGTATAGGGGATGGCGCGCGGATCGTCCGCAGCATACTGGCCGAATACCGCCTGGATATGCGGCGCGTAGGTGTTCACGTCCGGGACCATGACGATGATGTCGCGCGGCTTCAGCGTGGCATCGCTGGCGAAAGCTGCGAGCAACTGGTCGTGTAGGATCTCGACCTCGCGCTGCGGGCTGTGGGCGATATGAAAACGCAGGGAGTGATCCTCGCCGGGATTTACCGCGGGCCATTGGCTGCGGGTTTCTGCCAGCGGGCGCAGTTCGAGAATGTCGCTTTGCAACTGGGCCAGCAGGCTGTTCCCTGATGGCTCTTCGAACAGGTCCACGCGGCCGCCGTTGATGTCGGCAAACTGGGCCTCGTAGGCGGCGCGTTCGTCATGCTGGTCGAGCAGGTTGATATAGTCCCGGCCCTGCTTACCCCAGGCGGCCAACAGTGGATGGGCGTGCTGATGCAGGGTGCTGTCATCCAGTACGACCGGCGTACCGGGCCGGCGCTGCTGACGTCGATACTGGTGCCGTAACAGGTCCTGGTCGGCGACGATGTCGCTCCAGTGATACTGGCAGGGATTGAGCACGCCCAGCAGTACCTGGGAGTAGCGCCCGATCACCGCCAGCGCCTCCAGCGTCTGCGCCGGGAGCGAAGAAATGCCGAATACGATGACCCTGCGCGGCAGGGCCGCCGGTCGCCGATCAGCATTCAGCAGATGCTCGACAAAGCGGGGGTGGATGCCGGCGCGGCTGTCACTCAGGCGCTCGATACCTACGTCGGCCAGCACGGCACGCCAGAGCGCCGGCTGCCACAGCTCCTCTTCGGCAAGCGGGCGATAGCCTTCACGCGCCAGACCGATGCGATCCTGACCGGCGGCCCAGTCATTGAGCCAATCGGCGCGGTAGACCTGGTACTGGTCAAACAGGTCAGCCAGGCGCTCGGCCAGCTGGTAGCGCTTGCGGCAATCGCTGTCATCGGCGAGAAAGCGCTGCAGCGGCGCGAATGCCGGCTGCGCCAACAGCTCGGGCAACAGCCGCATCAATCGCCAGAGCAAGGGCTGCTTGTCCAGTGGTGACTGCTCCGGCACCGCCTCCCGCCCGAGCACGCCGCGGTAGCTGTCCCAGAGAAAGCGTGCCGGCAGCTGAACATCGAGCGCGGCGGCGATACCGCTGCCGCCCTCCTCGGGATCGGCGGCCAGGGCCATCTGCAGCCACTGGGCGATACCGTTGCTCTGCACCAGGATCACTTCATTTTCCAGCGGACCGAGGGGATGCTCGCGCATCCAGTCGACCACCAACTGGCGCAGGCTCTCGAGATGGTTACCGTGAAGGACCATGAAACCGGGGGTCAGCGTGGCGGTGTCGTGCATCAGTACTCCTGGGTCGAACGACGCTGCACAGGGAGGTTGCAGGTCATCGACATAGTATCAGGGGTTGGCGCGACAGATCAGGTCGTAGCGCGGCTGGTCCTAGACCTGCGCGCCCAGATAACGACGTTCCCAGGGCGTGATTTCGTCGAGAAAGTGTTCCAGCTCGAGGGTCTTGGTGGCCAGGTAGCCATCGATGAACTCGGCGTCGAACAGTTCACGTGCCAGGGTACTGCGACTGAGCCGGTTGATCGCCTCATGCAGGGAACCGGGCAGCTTGAGGTGATCCGGCGCATCGAATTGCCCGGCGGCGGGTGCGCTGGGTTCTATCTCGTTATCGATCCCGTACAAGCCTGCTGCCAGGCTGGCGGCGATGGCCAGATAGGGATTGGCATCCGCTCCGGGGAGGCGATTTTCGACTCGCCGCGCCTCGGGCTCGCTGGCCGGTATGCGCAGGCCGGCACTGCGGTTGTCCTGCGCCCAGCACAGATTATTGGGCGAAGCGAAGGTATGACAGAACCGCTGATAGGAATTGATATTCGGCGCCATCAGCAGGGTCAGGTCCGCCAGGCACAACTGCAGGCCGCCAATAAAGTGGGGGAAGCTGAAGGTCGGCTCGTTGTTGCGCGGGTCGGTAAAGATGTTCCGGCCATGGGTTTTCTCGATCACGCTCTGGTGGATATGCATCGAGCAGCCGGGCACCCGCGCCAGCGGCTTGACCATGCAGACGGCGATCAGGCCATGCTTGAGCGCGACCTCATGCAGCATGTGCTTGAACAGGAATGTCTGATCGGCGATCAGCAGCGGATCGCCATGCACGAAGTTGATCTCGAACTGGCTGACGCCCATTTCATGCATGAAGGTATCGCGAGGGATACCCAGCGCTGCCATGGCGACCTTGATCTCATCGAAGAACGGCCGTAACCCGTTGGCGGAGCTGACGCTGAAGGCAGCGTTGCCCGGATCCCGTCGACCGTCGATACCGACTGGCGGCTGGAACGGTTGATTGACGTCGGTGTGGCGCTCGAACAGGAAGAACTCCAGTTCGGTGGCAACAACAGGCTGCCAGTTGCGCTCGGCATACCGGTCGATCACCTGCTTGAGCAGGCTGCGGCTGGACAGCCCGGACTGTGATCCGTCCAGTTCGACTGCCTCGCAGACCGCCAGGGCCCTGGGCGGCTCGGCCCAGGGTAAAACGTGCACCTGCTCGGGCACGGCGCGCAGTTCAAGATCGCCGTCATCGTCACCGTAGAAACGCGGCTCGGGATAGCCGCCCATCAGCGCCTGCAGCAATACGCCGCGGGCCATCTGCAGGCGTCGCCCGGCGAGAAAACCTTCGACCGTCATGACCTTGCCGCGCGGAATGCCGTTGAGGTCCGGGGTAACGCACTCGATCTCGGACACGCCCGCCAGGCGCATTTCCAGCGAGAGGGCAGATAACGGCGAGGACATGGGCGGGCACCTTGTTTTTGCAGGGGAAGATCAGCGTGTGAGCGGATAATAGCCTGCCCGACGGCAGGCGTCACCGCTCCGGGCCCCTCAAACGTTGCCATCAATAGGGTGATCGCGTATCTTGATTTATATGAACGAACGTTCATTCACTAACAACAAGAACAAGGATCCTCCTCATGCCCGCTATGAACTGGCTCCAAACCCTGCTGATTACGGGTTTGCTCACTCTATTAACAGGCTGTCTGGGTGGCGGCGGCGGCAGCTCCAGTGACTTGCCCTCTGCGCCCGCGGCGCCCCTCCCGGCCAATCTGACTTTCATGAGCGCCGCCGGTATTGGCGTCTCGGATCTGGATGCGGCGGTGACGCTATACAAGGATGGGCTGGGCATGCGGGAAGTGGCGCGACTGGTGCGCGACAACCGTATCGAAGTGGTCATGCAATCGGCCGACCGTCGCGGCTCGCAGGTCGTGCTCATGGATTTTACCGATGGCGTGGGTCGCAACTTTCAGCAGAATCCGGGCAAGCTGGTTTTCTATGCAAAGGATGCGCAGGCCTTCGCCGACCGCTTCACCGCTGCGGGCGGGCGCATCACCGTGCCACCGGCTCCGCAGCCCAGCGTTGGCAACGTGGTGGTGGGATTTGGCCGCGACCTGGATAACAACCTGATCGAAATTGTAGGTGAGCCGGAAGCCACCGACTCCTACTTCGGCGCCTTCGGTATTGGCGTCAGTGACCTGGAGGCGTCCCGGGATTTCTATGTGGACGTGCTGGGCTTTGAAGAAAGCCAGTTTCTGCAGATTCCCGGACAGTACGACGAATACATTCTGACCTCACCGGTACCGGGCAGCTCGGCGGTGGTGTTGATGAACTGGACCAATGGCAGCGTTCGCAACTACACGGACAACCCGGTGAAGCTGCAGCTTGATGTGGCTTATCCCCAGAACCTGGCTGAAAATATTCAGCAGGCAGGCGGTGAGGTCGAGCGCAACCCTGCTGCATCCAAAGAGGCGGACATGGCCGGCGCTGTGGTCGGCTACGCCAGCGACGCCGACGGCACTGTGCTGGAATTACGCCAGGGCATCCGTGGGTACCTGGGCGCCGCCGGTGTCGGGGTAGAGGACCTGGAGGCTGCGGTTGATTTCTACGTCGCCGGGCTGGGGATGACCGAGGTAACCCGACGCACCCGTGATGATCGCGAGGAAGTGGTCCTGCAGTCGGCCGACGGACGCGGCTCGGAGGTGGTACTGATGGGTTTCACCGACGGCGTAGTCCGCAACTATCGGCAGAACCCGGGAAAACTGGTTTTTTACGTGAACGATCCCGAGCAGTACGCCCGCGACATTCTCAATGCCGGGGGCCGGGTCACGGTTCCGCCGGCCTTTCAGGCGGGGCTGGGCGTCACGGTGGGCTTCGGGCGTGACCTGGACAACAACCTGATCGAATTCGTCGGCAGTGATGAGGCCGTGGAGTCCTACTTCGGCGCTTTTGGCATCGGCGTGAGTGATCTTGAAGCTGCACGGGATTTCTATGTCGAGGATCTGGGCTTTCGTGAGGTGCTCTATCTCCCCATCCCGTTCCAGTACAACGAGTACATTCTGCAGGGCCAGGGTGGGTCTGCGCTGGTGTTGATGAACTGGATCAATGGCAGCCCGCGCAATTACACCGATAACCCGGTAAAACTGGAAGTGCGCAGCATGTCGCCTGAAGGTTTTGCCCAAGCCATTGAAGATGCCGGACAGGAGGTGGTCGCCGCCCCGGGGCCTTCAAACGAAGATGACCGGGCGGGTGAAACGGTTGGCTATGCCAAGGACGCGGATGGCACGCTGATCGAAATATTGCGGGCGCCCTGGGCGAAGCAGGAGTAATCCAGCGCCCATTAAAAAAGCCAGTCTGGTTTCCCAGACTGGCCTTTTTTCAATTCGGGCGAATCAGAAGCTCAGCGCGCGATCGCCCTCTTCATCCCGGATACGGGACGGCAGGCCCATGGTGTTCAACAGGTTGATGAACGGCTTGGGCGGCAGCTCCTCGACGTTGACCATCTTTTCCACATCCCACTCGCCATTGGCAATCAGGATCGCTGCGGCAACGGCAGGCACACCGGCAGTGTAGGAGATCCCCTGACTGCCGACCTCCTGATAGGCCTCGGCATGGTCGGCGACGTTGTAGATGAACACTTCCTTGTCCTTGCCGTCCTTCTTGCCCCTGACCAGATCGCCGATGCAGGTCTTGCCCTGATAATCCGGCGCCAGGGAGGACGGGTCCGGCAGCACAGCCTTGACTACCTTGAGCGGGATCACTTCCAGCCCTTCGGCGGTCGTGACCGGCTGCTCGGACAGCAGGCCCAGGTTGTTCAGCACCGTGAACACATTGATGTAGTGCTCGCCAAAGCCCATCCAGAAACGGATATTGGGTACGTTCAGGTTCTGTGACAGGGAATGCAGCTCGTCGTGACCGGTCATGTAGCTGGTGTGCTGACCGACCACGGGCAGATCATCGGTCCGCTTGACCTCGAACATCTTGTTGCTGACCCACTGGCTGCCCTGCCATGACCAGACCTGGCCGGTGAACTCACGGAAGTTGATCTCGGGATCGAAGTTGGTCGCGAAGTACTTGCCATGACTGCCGGCATTGATATCGATGATGTCGATGTCGCTGACACTGTCGAAATATTCGTTCACCGCCAGGGCCGCGTAGGCGTTGACCACGCCCGGATCGAAGCCGATGCCCAGGACGGCAGTGACCTTGTTGGCAGCACACAGCTCGCGGCGCTTCCACTCGTAGTTGGCGTACCAGGGCGGTGTCTCGCAGATCTTCTCCGGCTCTTCGTGGATCGCGGTGTCCAGATAGGCCGCACCGGTCTCGATGCATGCCTGAAGCACGGACATATTGACGAAGGACGATCCGACATTGATGACCAGCTGCGACTGTGTCTTGTTGATCAGCGCCTTGGTGGCCTCGACATCGAGGGCATCCAGGGCGTGGGCCTGCAATTCACCGGCAACCTTGAGGCTGCCCTTCTCACGGACGCTGTCGACCACCTGCTGGCATTTCTCGACCGTACGCGACGCAATATGAATATTGCCCAGCACATCGTTATGCTGCGCACATTTGTGTGCGACAACCTGGGCAACACCACCGGCACCAATAATCAGAACGTTTTTCTTCATGTCTCTTCCTCGTAACGCCTCCTTGGAAAAGGCTGGGTTGTTTGCCTCAGGAGAGGCCGTTTACGAAATCGTCGAAGCTGAACTCGCGTACCACTTCGACACTGCCATCGAGCTGACGCACCGCGATGGAGGGCATCTGTACCCCATTGAACCAGTTTTTCTTGACCATTGTGTAACCGGCCGCATCAATGAATGAGAGACGGTCACCAGTCTGCGGTTCCTTGTCGAACTGGAACTCGCCGAATATATCGCCGGCCAGGCAGGACTTGCCGCACACCATGTAGCTGTGTTCGCCGTCGCAGGGCGCCATTCTGGCGGGCTGACGGTAGATCAGCAGATCCAGCATATGCGCCTCGATGGAACTGTCGACCACAGCCAGATTCTTGCCATTGAACAGCGTGTCCAGCACCGTCACCTCGAGCGAGGTGCTCATGGTGATCGCGGCCTCGCCTGGTTCAAGGTAGACCTGCACGTCGAACCGCTCGGAAAACGCCTTGAGCCGTGCGCAGAACGCGTCAAGGGGATAGCCATCACCGGTAAAGTGAATGCCGCCACCGAGGCTGACCCACTCCACCTGCTCGAGCAGGGCGCCAAAACGCTCCTCGATCTGACTGAGCATCTGGTCGAACAGGGCAAAATCGCTGTTCTCGCAGTTGTTGTGGATCATGAAGCCCGACACCTGATCAATCACCTCGGCGACCTTGCCGGCATCCCATTCGCCCAGGCGGCTGTAGGGCCGCGACGGGTCGGCAATGAGGAATTCCGAACTGCTCACGCCGGGGTTCAGACGCAGGCCGCGAACATGGCTGGAGGAAGCGTCGGCAAAACGCTTTAGCTGGCTGATCGAGTTGAAGATGATCTTGTCGGAGTGAGCAAGCACCTCCTCGATCTCGTCATCGGCGTAGGCCACACTGTAGGCGTGGGTTTCTCCGGCGAACTTGAGACGACCGAGCTTGACCTCGTTGAGGGAGGACGATGTCGTACCGTCCATGTACTCCTGCATCAGATCGAATACCGACCAGGTGGCAAAACATTTCAGAGCCAGCAGCGCCTTGGCGCCTGAATGCTCGCGCACGTAAGCGATACGCTCCATGTTGCGCAGCAACTTGCTCTTGTCGATCAGGTAGTACGGGGTTTTGATCATGGCCCAACGACCCTCCGCAGTTCGCCGATAAACCGGGAGATGCCCGGCCTACGCAAAGCGCGCGATTATAGTGAAAAACCGGCTGACCTTCGAGCAAAAATGCATTTCTCGAGGTGCCAGGCTACCCGGCCAGTGTGGCAATTTGATAATGCATTTCAAGAGGCGTGGGCACGGGGAGCACATCCATGCGCATAGCGCATCACAACGGCAATAAAAATGCATTAGACATATAGGCCAGGGTGCTAATAAGGTACTTCGACAGTCGATAACAACAATGCCGGAGTAATACATCCATGCGCTACCGACCGCTTCTGTTAACCAGCCTTATCCTCGCCACCTGCAGCCAGACAGT
>JAESUC010000120.1 GCA_016763285.1 Pseudomonas sp. | reverse complement strand
GTGGGAACTGATTGAAGCTGTTATGCGTCATGGATTGAAATCACTCCGATTGGACCTGTCGCGAAAAAACGAAAGCCAGCCCTAAGGCTGGCTCACGCATTGCTTGAGTTGTTGACGATCTTACTCGTCTGCGCCAGCCTCGGCTTCGTCAGCTTCGAGGTCCTTGGCTGACTGGGCGGGCTTAACGGCGTCTTCATAGGGGACCTGCTTGCTGGTCACCTGAGCCTTCTGCAAAACAGTATCCACCACTTGCTCTTCGAGCACAACCGACTGAATCTCTGCTAATTGTTGCTCGTTCTGATAGTACCAGTTCACTACCTGCTCGGGTTCCTGATAGGCAGATGCCAGCTCTTCGACCATCGCGCGAACACGATCGTTGTCCGGCTTGATGTCGTTCTGCTTGACCACGTCCGCGACAATCAGGCCCAGGGAAACGCGACGCTTGGCCTGCTCTTCGAACAACTCGGCGGGCAGCTGGCTGGGGTCGATATTGGCACCACCGAACTGCTGCACGGCCTGCTGACGCAGACGGTCAATCTCGCTGCTGACCAGGGCCTTGGGCACGTCGATGCTGTTGGTGGCGAGCAGGCCGTCCATGACCTGGGTCTTGACCTTGGTCTTGATGGCCTGGCGCAGTTCGCGCTCCATGTTCTTGCGTACTTCCGCGCGGAACGCGTCAATGCCGCCCTCTTCCACGCCGAACTTGGCGAAGAATTCGTCATTCAGCTCAGGCAGGGCAGGAGCCGCTACGGCGTGCACCTTGACGTCAAACTCGGCGGCCTTGCCGGCCAGCTCGAGGTTCTGATATTCCTCGGGGAAAGTGACATTCAGGGTAACCGAGTCACCGGCCTTGGCGCCCAGCAGGCCATCCTCGAAGCCCGGGATCATGCGGCCGGAGCCCAGTACGATCTCGGTGTTGTTGGCCGCACCGCCCTGGAAGGGCTCGCCGTCGACCCGGCCGACGAAATCGACCTTCAACTGGTCGCCGTTCTCTGCAGCGCGCTCGACAGTTTCGAACTGGGTATTCTGCTTGCGCAGAATCTCGAGCATGCTTTCCAGATCCTCGTCACGTACTTCGGATTCGATGCGCTCTACCTTGATCTCGCTGAAATCACCCAGGGTGATTTCCGGATAGACTTCAAAGGTCGCCACGTACTCGAAATCCTTGCCCTCTTCCAGCTGCTTCGGCTCGACGCTGGGCGCGCCCGCCGGATTGAGCTTCTCCTGCATGATGGCTTCGTAGAAGGAAGACTGGATGACTTCACCCATGACTTCCTGGCGGGCAGAGCCGCCAAAACGCTTGCGAATGACGCTCATCGGCACCTTGCCAGGACGAAACCCATCGACTTTGGCGCGGCTGGCAGTCTGCTGCAGGCGCTTGTTGACCTCGGATTCGATGCGGTCAGCCGGAATGCCGACAGTCATGCGGCGCTCAAGGCCGGAGGTGGTTTCAACCGAAACTTGCATGGAGAGTCCTCGTTGAACGAACAGATTGATTGGTGATTTCGTAAAAGCCGAACAGTCTAATCGCTAACGCAATGGAAGTCATCACCAGTGGTGGCGGGGGCGGGAAATAGCCGGGCAAACCCGGCGTCGGGCTAGCTCGAGACCGTACGGGAGGCCAGCACACGCTCGAAATCGGACAACGGCATGGGCCGATGGAAAAGATAGCCCTGGAAAACTTCACAGCCCTTTTCCACCAGCCAGTCATATTCCGCCGTGGTTTCCACACCCTCGGCGATGCAGTGCAAGCCCAACTGCCGGGAGAGCTGCAGGATGACTTCGACAATCGCGGCGTCGCGGGAGGACCGGGTGATATCGCGCACAAAACTCTGGTCGATCTTCAGTTTGTCGATGGGCATGCTCTTGAGATAGGCCAGGGAACAGTAGCCGGTACCGAAATCATCAATAGCCAGCCCCAGCCCAAGACCGCCCAGGTCATGCAGGACCTGACGCGCATGATCGAGGTTGTCGATCAACGCTCCTTCGGTAATCTCCAGTTCGATCTGACCCGCAGGCACGTCAAATTCATGCAGCGTCTGCCTGACCAGCTCAACAAAACCGGCGTTCTGGAACTGGGCGGCCGAGATGTTGACCGACAGCCTGACCTCTGGCCGTCCGGCATCATGCCAGCAACGTATCTGCCGGCAGGCGCTGCGCAGCACCCAGGCATCGATGTCTGCGATCAGCATCGATTCCTCGGCGATCGGGATGAACACGCCGGGAGGAACCAGGCCCTTCTCGGGATGGTTCCAACGCAACAGCACCTCGGCACTGTCCACATCCTCGAAACCATTACGCACCTGGGGCTGGAAGTAGAGCTGGAACTGATCTCCTTCCAGCGCCCGGCGCATATCGCTCTCCAACTCCATCCGTTGCCGGGAGGCCGCCTGCATTTCCTGCGCGTAGAATCGGAAGCTGTTACCTCCGCTGCGCTTGGCCTGGTACATGGCGGTGTCAGCCTGCTTCATGAGATCGTCAATGGTCTGGCCGTCATTCGGGAACACCGAAGCTCCGATACTCATGGTGCTGCGCAGTTCGTGACGACCGATGACGACCGGCTTGGGGATGGTCGCCAGCAGGCGCCCCACCACCGTCATGACTTCCGCGGCGAGATCGGTCTCTGGCGAGACATCGGTGATTACCACGGTAAACTCATCGCCACCCAACCGGGCCACCGCATCCTCGCTGCGGATGCAGCCACGAATCCGCTCGGCTACTGCCTGCAGGTACTGATCCCCCGCAGCATGGCCGAGCGAGTCATTGATCAGTTTGAAACGGTCCAGGTCAATAAACAGCAACGCCACCCGCGTTCCGTGCCGGCGCGAGCGCTCCAGAGCCTGCCCAAGGGCGAGCTTCAATGCCATTCGATTGGGCAGCCCGGTCAGATCGTCGAAGTGGGCCTGATGATAGAGATCGGACTGCCACTGCGCGCGGGTCAGTGCGATCGACAGACGGCCAACCACCTGCGCAGCCCAGCCGGTATCAACCTGACCGGCATCGGCAGAGGGCCTGATCCCCATCAGCACGAACCCCTTGAGCGAACCTGAAACATGCAGCGGGAACAGCTCCAGGGCATCACTCCGCTCGGCATCCGGCATCGGTGGCAACCAGTCCGGATACCTGTCGAGGGTCACGCCCACCCCATCCTGATCGAGCAGCATCAGTGTCTGGCGATAGCCCTCGAGATCATTGACCTCGAGATCCTCGGTGTCGGCTGCCCCACCGCCAACCCATTTGATAGCGACAATCGGGCTATCCTCGAGCGCCATCAGCAGAAACTGGCACTCGGGAAACGACTGCGAGTGAACCAGGACCTCGTTCACCACCTTGCGCGAATCCTTGGTAGAGAGGATGAGCCGATCAAGCTTCATCAGCGCTTCGCGCTGATCGAACTGCCGAGCCAGTTTGCCGGTCATGCTGTTGAATGCCGTGGCCAGTTCCTCGAACTCGTCGCCACTGGTGATCCGCACCTGCCGACCCAGATCCCCTTCCGATACCTGGCGCGTGGCCATTCGCAGGGTCTGCAGTGGCCGTAGCACCCTGCGCAGGTGACCTATGCTGAACATCAGGGCCATCAGAATCGCCGCCAGCACCACCAGAGCCAGGGTGAACTGGAATTGCCGGGTGGTAGCGAAAAGCGCCTGCTCCGGCTGGCTCAGAACCACGGTCCAGTTGCGATTCATCCCGATCCCGAGCAGAAACACCTCCCAGTAGACCGAGCGCATGGTGGTTCCGTCCCGCGTCCACTCGAACGAGCCCACGGCCGAATCCTGGCGGGCCCGCGCAAAGGCATCGATGAACTGCGATGAAGGCACCTTGCTGCAGAACACCACTGTGTCGGCGCCCGCCAGCACACAGGAGAGCTTGTCGTGGGGCAGCTGCTCAGGATCCCAGAAAAACTCCGGATACAGGCGGGCGGCCAGGTAATCGCCCTCCCCCATCTTCAGCGACGCGAAGAGGATGGTCTCTTCACCTGCTATCTGATGGATACGCATGGAGCGAGGCCGGGCTTGTGGTAGAGGCGCTTCAAGCTGATCAAGCAAGGCCTGATAGAGGTGCGGCTCGGTACTACCAGGATGCAGCCAGAGCGGATCACCCGGACGCACGCCTCGAACCAGACGGAGGGCAACCGAGGCACTGGCAAGGCCGATGGCATCGCGAAGGGACTCTTCCGAGCGCTTCGCCGCTACCAGAGGCAGTTCGGCACCCACCCGTTGCAGACGCTCGAACAGATTCATGCCGATATGTTTGGCGTCACTCTGCAGCTCCTTGCGGTGCTGGTTGGCCATGTAATCGGACAGCTGAAAAAAGGTGATCGAAACCAGCGCAAGTAGCGGCAGGGTGACGGCGATAAAAAAGAACAGGAACAGCCGGCGGGCGATCGGACTGCTGAAGGTGCGTGTATCAATGGCCATCCAGGCGGCCGTCAGTAGTCGGCGGCGAGGCCAACAAAGCCACCGTCGTTCGCGCGCACTATGTCATCTCGGGAAGCCTTGGCGGTAAAGGGACCCACCGACCTGCCATCCTCACCCATGCTGTAGAGATCGTAATCGGTGTTGACTGGCACCAGATTCTTGTCCTTGCGCATCTTCCCCTTGCCCTTGAGTCCATCAAAACTCAGATACTGGTAAGGGTTATCCCACGGATCAAGAGCGGGCACATCACTCAATTGGGCGAGCGTGGTGGGCAGGGTGCCGTTGCTGGCTGTCTTGAAGCGCTCGATCTTGACGCTGATATCGATGATATCGTTCACCGCCGTGGTTATTTTCATGCGTTCGACATACTTGCTGTAACTCGGAAAGGCAATGGCAGCCAACACGCCTACGACCGCCACCGCCAGCAGAAGTTCAGCCAGCGTGAAACCTTTTTTTCGTTTGGAACGCATCGTGAAATCAACCAACGGGACACCCTCTTCCAGCGCAACAAGACTGTAATATCATGTTGCCACCAGTCACTCGGAAAAGCTACGCGATAGAGCAGACAGCGGACGAGCGTCCCGGTTCACATGAAGACGTCATCAACAATAAGAGTGATATCAGAATAGCAGCCATCACGGAAGAATACCGGGACGCCAGCAAGATAAACGGTAAGCAGGGGGTATTAGTTTTAGATGGTGCGGACGGGGAGACTCGAACTCCCACACCTTGCGGCGCCAGAACCTAAATCTGGTGTGTCTACCAATTCCACCACGTCCGCAAAACAGGGCTTGAAACAACAACGCCAGGCCGGGGCCTGG
>JAESUC010000119.1 GCA_016763285.1 Pseudomonas sp. | reverse complement strand
TAGGAATATCGGCGGAAGCGGCAATGGCATCAATCAATTCAGACTTGTTCACTCTAAGTCCCCTTATTAGTTTCAAATGAGTTGTTAGTCGTTATGTAAGCTTGTGGTCTTAGCAAAGCTGTGGCCAGTCAGCATACCTGCGTAGGTCGAAGCACGCTTTATAGCAAGCGGTCAAAAACCGTGTCAAGGAATGCCTGTGGTATCGCTGGTCCGCTTGTGAACCTCTCACCCTGTTGGGTGATTGCTCGGAAGCGGACCTTTGCTACCTCAGTGAGTACTGATACGTTTCTTCGTATCCGTAGTCTGATTGTCATCCTTTGCAACCATCTCTTCAACCCCTTCTTGCAAGGGCTCCGGCACGTATTGCAGCGCAATCTGCAACACTTCGTCAATCCATTTTACCGGCTTTATCTCAATATCCTGCTTGATGTTCTCCGGTATCTCCTTGAGATCGCGGATATTGTCGTAGGGAATGATCACCGTCTTGATACCACCCCGGTGCGCCGCCAGGAGCTTTTCCTTGAGCCCGCCGATCTGCAGCACCTGACCGCGCAGGGTGATCTCGCCGGTCATTGCCACGTCTGCACGCACCGGAATCCGGGTCAAAGCCGAGACCAGGGCGGTACACATGCCCACCCCTGCGCTGGGGCCATCCTTGGGCGTGGCACCTTCGGGAACGTGGATGTGAATGTCGTGCTTCTCGTGGAAATCGCCGCCCAGACCCAGACTGCTGGCCCGGCTGCGCACCACCGTGAGCGCGGCACTGATCGATTCCTGCATGACGTCACCCAGGGAGCCGGTCTTGATCTGACGGCCCTTGCCGGGCACCACAGCGGCTTCCAGGCTGAGCAGCTCGCCACCCACCTGGGTCCAGGCCAGACCGGTCACCTGACCGATCTGGTCGGCTTCCTCGGCCAGGCCGTACTTGAACTTGCGTACGCCAAGCAGCTCCTCGAGCAGGTCACCGTCGACCACGACCTTGTCCTTGCTCTTGCTGCCCACCTGGGTTCTGACCACCTTGCGACACAGCTTGGCAATCTGCCGCTCGAGACCACGCACGCCGGCCTCCCGGGTGTAGTAACGGATGATGTCGCGCAGGGATTCGCGGGTGAAGGTCAGCTCGTCCTTCTTCAGACCGTTGTTCTTGATCTGTTTGGCAACCAGGTAGCGTTCGGCGATGTTGATCTTCTCGTCCTCGGTATAACCGGGGATGCGAATCACCTCCATGCGATCGAGCAGCGGTGCCGGGATGTTCATCGAGTTGGCGGTACAGATGAACATCACATCGGACAGGTCGTAATCGACCTCCAGATAGTGATCGTTGAAGTTGTGGTTCTGTTCGGGATCCAGGACCTCGAGCAGGGCCGAAGAGGGATCACCGCGCATGTCGGCACCCATCTTGTCGATTTCGTCGAGCAAAAAGAGTGGATTCTTCACTCCCGCCTTGGACATCTTCTGGATCACCTTGCCCGGCAACGAGCCGATATAGGTACGCCGATGGCCGCGGATCTCGGCCTCGTCGCGTACGCCACCCAGGGCCATCCGGACAAACTTGCGGTTGGTAGCCCGCGCCAGGGACTCACCCAGGGAGGTCTTGCCGACGCCGGGCGGGCCGACCAGACAGAGGACCGGCCCCTTGAGCTTGCGCACACGCTTCTGCACCGCCAGATACTCGAGAATGCGCTCCTTGACCTCATCCAGACCGTAGTGATCGGCATCCAGCACGCCTTCCGCCCGTACAGGGTCGTAGCGCACCTTGCTGGCCTTTTTCCAGGGCACGTTGCACAGCCACTCGATATAGGAGCGCACCACGGTCGCCTCGGCGGACATGGGTGACATCATCTTCAGCTTGTTCAGCTCGGTGGTGGCCTTGGTCAGTGCCTCCTTGCTCATACCGGCGGCGTCGATCCGGGACTTCAGCTCGTCGAACTCGTTGTTGCCGTCTTCGCCGCTGCCCATCTCCTTCTGGATTGCCTTCATCTGTTCGTTCAGGTAGTACTCGCGCTGGCTGCGCTCCATCTGCTTCTTCACACGGCCGCGAATGCGCTTCTCGACCTGCAGCAGATCGATCTCGCCATCGAGCACACCGAGAACGTGCTCCACACGCTCACGCAGGGGCAGGATCTCGAGAATTTCCTGTTTCTGGTCCAGCTTGAGGGTCAGATGGGCGGCCATGGTATCCACCAACCGGCCCGGCTCCTCGATGCTGGACAGCGAAGACAGCACCTCGGCCGGCACCTTCTTGCCCAACTGCACGAACTGCTCGAACTGGCTCATGAGACTGCGGATCAGTACCTCCGACTCGCGATCATCCAGTTCACTTTCCTCGAGCGGCACTGCGCGGGCGACCTGATAGGTACCCAGTTCCTCGACGTGCTCGATGCGCGCCCGCTGCTCGCCTTCCACCAGTACCTTGACGGTGCCGTCAGGCAGCTTGAGCAGCTGCAGAATGGTCGCGACCGTGCCCAGGCTGTAGATGCCGTCACGGCCCGGATCGTCCTCGCCCGGATCGCGCTGGGCGACCAGCAGGACCTGCTTGTCACCGGCCATTGCCGCTTCCAGCGCTTCGATGGACTTGTCGCGTCCCACGAACAGCGGAATGACCATGTGGGGATACACCACTACGTCACGCAGTGGCAGGAGCGGAAATTCGCTAGATGTCGTCATGGCTGAAACTCGCTTGCTGAGGGGCGCATTGATTGACCGCACCCGTAATAAAAGTGTCCATGAATTCAAAGATGGGGGCAGCGGACAGAAAAAACAAGCCGCATCACACACCGGGATACAACCGGGTTGCCGGCTACGGCCTGCAGCAAAAAAAACGCCCGGCCCCTTTCGGGTGCCGGGCGCCTGTTGCCAGCCGGGTTATTCCTCCGGCATGGCCTTGGGCGGATTCTCGCTGGAATCGTAGATCAACAGGGGCTTTGCGTCGCCGCTGATCACGTTCTCGTCGATCACCACCTTGCTGACATGTTCCGCAGAGGGAATGTCGTACATGGTATCGAGCAGCACGTTCTCCAGAATCGAGCGCAAACCGCGCGCACCGGTCTTGCGTTCCAGGGCCCGGTTGGCGATCGCCTTGAGAGCATCGGTACGGAATTCCAGATCGACGTCTTCCATCTCGAACAAACGCGCATACTGCTTGGTCAACGCGTTCTTCGGCTCGGTCAGAATCTGGATCAAGGCGGCCTCGTCCAGCTCATCGAGGGTCGCGATCACCGGTAGACGACCGACAAACTCGGGAATCAGGCCGAAACGCACCAGATCTTCGGGCTCGACACCCTTGAGCGTCTGTCCGACCTTCTTGCCTACATCCTGGCTGCGCACCTTGGCACTGAAGCCGATACCGCTCTTTTCGGAACGATCACGGATGACCTTTTCCAGACCGGAGAAAGCACCTCCGCAGATGAACAGGATGTTACGCGTATCGACCTGCAGGAATTCCTGCTGGGGATGCTTGCGTCCACCCTGGGGCGGTACCGAGGCCACAGTGCCTTCGATCAGCTTGAGCAGGGCCTGCTGCACACCTTCGCCCGACACGTCGCGGGTGATGGAGGGGTTGTCCGACTTGCGTGAAATCTTGTCGATCTCGTCGATGTAGACAATACCCATCTGGGCCTTTTCGACATCGTAGTCGCACTTTTGCAGGAGCTTCTGAATGATGTTTTCGACATCCTCACCGACATATCCAGCCTCGGTCAGAGTCGTGGCGTCGGCGATGGTAAATGGCACATTCAGCAGCCGCGCCAGGGTTTCCGCCAGCAGCGTCTTGCCCGAACCGGTCGGCCCGATCATCAGAATGTTGCTCTTGCCGAGTTCCACATCATCCTTGCCTTCACGCTGATTCAGACGCTTGTAGTGGTTGTACACGGCTACCGAAAGGACCTTCTTCGCGCGCTCCTGACCGATCACGTACTGGTCGAGGATGCCACAGATTTCCTTTGGCGAAGGCAGCTTGGCGCCGCTGCTCTCGGCCTGGCTTTCCTGTACTTCCTCACGGATGATGTCGTTGCACAAATCCACGCACTCATCACAGATGAATACGGAGGGGCCGGCAATCAGCTTGCGCACTTCATGCTGGCTTTTGCCGCAGAAGGAGCAATACAGCAACTTGCCGTTGTCGTCACCCTTCCCAGTCATATCGGTCATCTAAAACCCCTGCTAACGTTCACTCTTATTCACAAAGATGGGGGCATTGCCGCCACTTTGCAAGTGCAACACTATCATTACATTCCCGCAGACCGCACCCGAGCAGTTCGCCGAGCGCGGTCAGGGACCGCTCTATTCCACGGTTTCGCGGCGACCCATGACCTTGTCGATCAAGCCATAGGTAACGCTTTCCTCAGCGTTCATGAAGCGGTCACGATCGGTGTCGCGCTCGATCACTTCCAGGCTCTGGCCGGTATGATGCGCCAGGATACGGTTGAGCTTGTCGCGGATATTGAGAATTTCCTTGGCGTGGATTTCGAAATCCGACGCCTGCCCCTGGAAGCCACCCAGCGGCTGGTGAATCATCATGCGCGAGTTGGGCAACGCAAAACGCTTGCCCGGCTCGCCGCCGGCGAGCAGGAACGAACCCATGCTGGCGGCCTGGCCGATGCACAGGGTGCTGACGTTTGGCTTGATGAACTGCATGGTGTCGTAGATTGCCATGCCGGCCGTCACCGATCCGCCTGGCGAATTGATGTACAGGTGGATGTCCTTGTCGGGATTTTCCGATTCCAGAAACAGCAGCTGCGCCACGACCAGATTGGCCATGTAGTCCTCCACCTGCCCCACCAGGAAGATCACCCGCTCCTTCAGCAGTCGGGAATAGATGTCATAGGAGCGCTCGCCCCGTGCTGACTGCTCGACAACCATGGGCACCAGACCGCCCGCTGCCTGAATTTCCGGTGGGAACTGATTGAAGCTGTTATGCGTCATGGATTGAAATCACTCCGATTGGACC
>JAESUC010000118.1 GCA_016763285.1 Pseudomonas sp. | reverse complement strand
CGCCCCGGGGGCAACCGGGAGATGAACATGAGCACGGCCCTGGATTTCATGCTGGCCGCCCGGCGCAGCGAAATGCACGCGCTGCACACGCTGGAACTGACCTGCGAACTGGTCAGTGCGGCGAGTCGGCTGGTGCACGCCCTGCAACGGGAGCGGGGCTTTTCCAATATCTATCTGGGCAGTCTTGACCAGCGCTTTCTGGCACCGCTCGATGGGCTGAGCGCCGAAAGCCGGGCCATGCAGGAGCAGGTTAGTGTCTGCTTCGATCGTATGGATCTGGACGGTGGCTGCGGGGCTGACAAGGCCCGTCTGTTCAATCGCATAGCCTATATGCTGCATTGTCTGGAGGGTCTGGATGAGCTGCGCGGCCGTGTCCGCCGGCAGGTGCTCAGTCCGCTGCAGGCGACCCAGTCGTTCACGCGCCCGATCGGCGGCTTGCTCAGCATGGTCTTCGAGGCAGCCGATACCGCCGTGGATCCGGATATCACCCGCAGCCTGGTGGCCCTGTTCAATTTCATGCAAGGCAAGGAACTGGCCGGGCAGGAGCGGGCTACCGGGGTGGCCGGATTCGCCGCGGGCGAATTTGATGCGGTGCAGCTGGAGCGCATGGCCTACCTGGGTGAAGCGCAGCAACGCTGCTTCGAAAGCTTTCGCGAATACGCCAGTGCCGACCTTCTGGACGCCTGGACCCGGCTCTGCTCCGATGAACTGGTCAGCGAGATCGGTCGTTTGCGCCAGGTGGCTGCTCGGTCTACCGCCGGCGTCCGAATAGGCGGGGCGCTAGGCGAGCTGTGGTTCGAGCTGACGACCCGGCGCATCGATGTCATGAAGCAGCTGGAAGACATGATGACGGCCCGGTTGCAGCAGTCCTGCCAGGACAAGACGGCCCAGGCCCGCGCCGACCTGGATAACCACCGGGTATTGCTGGGTCGCCTGGCCGGCATGGATGCCGACAAGGCGCCGCCGGCGACCCGCTTGTTCAATGTGCAGGCCTCGGATATGGATGCGCTGCCGCCGGACAACCTCGGCTGTCAGCTCAATCGCTCGGTACTGGATGTGCTGCACGATCAGACCCAGCGGCTGCAGGAACTCAGCGTGCAACTGGAGGAGGCCAGACGCTCGCTCAGCGAACGCAAGCTGGTCGATCGCGCCAAACGCCTGCTGATGCTGCAGCACGGCCTGGGGGAAGAGGAGGCCTATCGGATGTTGCAGACCGCGGCCATGGAACGCAGCCAGCGCCTGCCCGATGTTGCCCAGACCCTGCTCAACTATGCCGATCTGCTGGCCGGCAAGGAGGCGCGCCCCCGATCGGGTTGACGGCGCCGGTGCGCACCCGGAGCGTGCACGACGCCCTGTTATGGGGCGTCAATGCGGATATGTCTCAGGCCAGCTGAACTTTTCGCCGTCATCTTCATCTGATTGTAATACAAGCCCTTTAGCTTGAAATGGCGCCTGATTCGGGGCGCATCGACGAAGACCAGAGGAAAGACCAATGAACGACTATATTGAAGAACTGATGGAGCAGCGTGCCCAGGAGTGGGATCAGGATGCCGACGACGCCGAAGAGATGTAACCGCTTCGGCTGTCCTCGCGCGGACCTCCGCGGTTCCGCCGCCCCTGTTGTAACTCCTCCCCCCGCTGTTCCCTGCTGATTCAACTTCTCACCTTGTGCTGTTCCCGCCGGAATTGACCCGGAGGCTGGTCCGTCCAGCGTTTGAAAGCGCGTTGAAAGGCAGCCGGTGAGGAAAATCCAAGCAGAAACGCAATCTCGCCCAACGCCAGCTCCGTATCGCGAACATAGGTCAGCGCCAGATCGCGCCGGGTATCATCGATGATGTCCTGAAAACGGGTCTGCTCCTGTTGCTGCAGCTTCCTGCGCAGTGTCCAGGAGGCCATGCCCAGGTCGCGGGCTACCGCGTCGAGACTGGGTAGCTGACGATGCAACTGGGGTGAAACGATCTCCTCCACCCGCTCACGCAGACCCCGATGACGGCCGAGCTCGTGCAAGTGATGCTCGCACAGTGACTGCAGGTGGTTGAAGGTGGCTGGTGCACTCTGCGCCAGTGGCAATGCCATGCTGTCCGCTTGCCAGAGCAGCTGATTGTGCTGTTGCCCGAACAGGACGGGGCAGTCGAAGATCTCTTCATAACGCGAGGCATAGGCCGGTGCCGGAAACTCGATATGCACCGCTTCCAGTCGTGCCGCACCGCCGGTCAATTCGCGCCCCAGGCGCGCCCGGGAAGCGAGGGCCGAATCGACCACAAACAGATTGAAGGCGTTATAGGGGCTGATCGAATAGAAGCGCAGGGCCGGGGGCAGGAAGCTTGAACGGCCGCGGTAGTTCTGGCTGGACAGGCGCTCGTAGCGAACCAGGATCTGGAATGCCTGCAACAGGTCACCGGCGCACTGGGCTGTCATGCCGGCCAGGCCCAGGTGGCTGGGATGGCTGTGTTCGCCCATCAGCAGACCGATATCCGCGCGGCCGCTGAGCGCGATGGCCGCGTTGCCCAGGCGCATGAAGCGGGGAATGCTGATGCGGGCCTGGGGCGTGGCGAGCATATCCGCGCTGATACGAAAGCGTTGCAACAGCGGGGCCGGATCATGGCCAAGCGCCTGCAGCGCAGCCCGCAGGCTGTAGAGATAACCGACCGAGAGGTCGCCGAGTTTCATGGAGTCGTCCATTCGGGCAATGACAGCGGCAGCTCAATGTAATCCAAAGTCATACAAATGTCATTCAGGGTGATTGAGTGCGTTCCCGCGCAGGCCTATTGTTTGGCCACAGACAAAGACCGGCCATGTATCCGGTCACTTCCTGATGATGATATGACCGGAGCAACACCATGACCGAGCACGCGCTCTATCCGCATTTGCTGGCCCCGCTGGATCTGGGTTTCACCACGCTGCGCAACCGCACCCTGATGGGGTCGATGCACACCGGACTGGAGGAGCGCCCGCACGGTTTCGAGCGCATGGCGGCCTATTTTGCCGAGCGTGCCCGGGGTGGAGTGGGCCTGATCGTGACGGGCGGTATCGGCCCGAACGAGGAGGGCAGCGTGGCCCATGGCGCGGCGAAGATGAGCACGCCGGAGGAGGCCGAGCACCACAAGGTGGTAACCCAGGCAGTGCACGAAGCGGGCGGCAAGATCTGCATGCAGATCCTGCATGCCGGACGCTACGCCTACAGCCCCAAGCAGGTCTCGGCCAGCGCCGTGAAGGCGCCGATCAACCCCTTCACCCCCAAGGAGCTGGATGAAGAGGGCATCGAGAAGCAGATCCAGGATTTTGTTACCTGCTCCCAACTGGCCCAGAGCGCTGGCTACGACGGCGTCGAGATCATGGGCTCGGAGGGGTATTTCATCAACCAGTTCCTGGTCAAGCACGTCAACCAGCGTACCGATCGCTGGGGTGGCAGCTACGAGAACCGCATGCGTCTGCCCGTGGAGATCGTACGCCGCGTGCGTGAAGGCGTCGGCGCCAACTTCATCATCATCTATCGCCTTTCGATGCTCGATCTGATCGAGGGCGGCAGTACCTGGGACGAGGTGGTGATGCTGGCCAAGGCGATCGAGAAGGCCGGAGCGACCATCATCAATACTGGCATCGGTTGGCACGAGGCGCGGATTCCGACCATCGCCACCAAGGTGCCGCGCGCTGCGTTCACCAAGGTGACGGCCAAGCTCAAGGGCGAGGTGACTATTCCGCTGGTAACCACCAACCGGATCAATACCCCGGAAGTGGCCGAACAGGTGCTGGCCGAAGGGGATGCGGACATGGTCTCCATGGCGCGCCCGTTCCTGGCCGATCCCGAGTTCGTCAACAAGGCGGCGGCCGGCAAGGCAGAGGAAATCAACACCTGCATCGGGTGCAACCAGGCCTGTCTGGATCACACCTTCGGCGGCAAGCTGACCAGCTGTCTGGTCAATCCGCGCGCCTGCCACGAGACCGAACTGAATTATCTGCCGGTCACCCAGGTGAAGAAGATTGCCGTCGTGGGTGCCGGCCCCGGTGGCCTCTCCGCGGCCACGGTTGCCGCGCAGCGCGGACACGAGGTGACGCTGTTCGATGCTGGCGAGGAGATCGGTGGCCAGTTCAACATCGCCAAGCGTATTCCCGGCAAGGAAGAGTTCTACGAAACCCTGCGCTACTTTGACCGCATGATCGCCAAGCATGGCGTGCGTCTGGTGCTGGGCAAGCGTGCCACGGTGGAGGATCTGACCGGGTTTGACGAGGTGATCCTGGCTACCGGCGTGGTACCGCGCACGCCGGACATCCCGGGGATCGATCATCCGATGGTCATGGGGTATCTGGATACCATCACGCAGCGCCGCGAGCTGGGCAAGCGTGTGGCGGTGATCGGGGCTGGCGGTATCGGTTTTGACGTGTCGGAATTCATTACCCAGCAGGGCGAGAGCGCCGCGCTCGACAATGACCTGTTCTGGGAGGAGTGGGGTATCGACCCGGCCCTCGAGGCGCGGGGCGGTATTGCCGGGGTGAAGCCCAACCCGCATCCGCCTGCCCGCGAGGTCTATCTGCTGCAGCGCAAGGTCAGCAAGGTCGGGGATGGTCTGGGCAAGACCACCGGGTGGATTCACCGCGCCGGCCTGAAGAGCCGCCAGGTGAAGATGATCAACGCCGTGCAGTACCTGAAGATCGACGATCAGGGGTTGCATGTGACCATTGGCGAGGGCGAGCCGCAGCTGTTGCCGGTGGATAACATCATTGTCTGTGCCGGCCAGGATCCGCTGCGCGAACTGCAGGCGGGCCTGGAGTCGGCCGGCAAGCCTGTGCATCTGGTCGGCGGCGCCGACGTGGCAGCGGAGCTGGACGCAAAACGGGCCATTGACCAGGGTTCCCGCCTGGCCGCGGCCATCTGAGCAGTCCCTGGGCGCGGTGCCAGCCGCGCCCAGCGGTGTTTACTGCCAAATTGATCACAATCTGCAATGCCGCCTCGCCGCTGATTCCTTCGCCAAGTGCAATCGTCGCAAAAAAAGCGCAAAGTCATGCTATCCATGTGAGCTGAAGGGGCGGCACGACCGACATGAACACTACGCACAAGCCACTGCTGACGGAAGCGGTTCTGTTCTTTTCCGAGCGTGGCATCGCCAAGCAGATGCTTTATCCCGAGTTCGAGGCCCTGCTGGACGGCATGGTCGCGACCCCGGAGTTTGCCGAGGAAACCATCGAGGCGGTCTTCGTGCAGATCAACAGCCGCCTGTACGTGCGGGCTGCGGTGTTCTTTACCCTGGACTTCGACCTGGATGGCCATATCAACCCGCTGTGGAACATGCCCCTGCGCAACATGGCGGAAAAGGCCGGTCGCGGCCCGGACATGGGCGGCGGGCCGATCCGCCTGGCTTGCCTGGGCTTCTGTGTGGATACCCGGTACCGGCCCAACCTGTGGAAGCCGGGTCTGCGTGATGGCAAGTCGGATCTGTTGAGGATCAAGGAAGCGGTCACCCGCAACACCCTGGGTATCCTCGGCGACGACCGCGAGACCCTGGCGGTCATCCAGACCGAAAATCTGCAGATGGCCGCCGAGGATGCCTGGTATGGCGGCGGCAACGTCGTCAGCCCCACGGCGCGGGTGGGGAGTGCGCAGCCCGAGCAGTCATTTCAGCCCCAGCCCGCCGATTCAGCGCCGACTCCGGTTTCGTCGCAACAGAGCGACGAACGGCAACAGATCAGTGATCTCAGGCAGCAGCTTGAGGAGCTGCGCCAGCTGCGCGAAGTGGAACTGGCCGCCGAGCGCCAGCGCCACCAGGACCATCTGGCCATCCTCCAGGGTGAGCTGCTGGACATCAAGAACGAGCTGGCGCTGCAACAGAAGATCAATCTTGCCCTCAAGCGGGATATGGCCAAACTGCAGAACCGCTCCTCCAGCGAGGCCGAATAGGGCCGTTCGGCCGGCTTTCTGACACCTCCCTTTACCACAGCGCATTTGCCAGCACCGTGCTGGCTGCGGATAATCACTGCCTGACCGAAAACGGCATGACAGCGAGGTGGTATGGATCAGTTTCGCAACATCGGCTTGATCGGAAGGCTGGGCAGCGGCAGGGTGGTCGACACCCTCAAGCGCCTCAAGCGCTTTCTGATCGACAGTGGCCATACCGTGATTCTCGAAGATGCAGTGGCCGAATTGTTGCCCGGTCACGAATTGCAGGTGTGTTCGCGCAAGATGATGGGCGAGATCTGCGATCTGGTGATTGTCGTCGGCGGTGACGGCAGCCTGCTGGGTGCGGCCCGCGCGCTGTGCCGGTACAACGTGCCGGTGCTGGGGGTAAATCGCGGCGGGCTGGGCTTTCTCACCGATATTTCTCCGGATGAGCTGGAAATGCGGGTCGGCGAGGTCCTGGCCGGCCGCTACATGGTGGAAAGCCGTTTTCTGCTCGATGCCTTCGTACGGCGTGACGATGAACAGCTGGGCACCAGCGAAGCACTCAACGATGTGGTGCTGCACCCGGGCAAGTCGATGCGCATGATCGAGTTCGAGCTCTACGTCGATGGCCAGTTCGTCTACAGCCAGAAATCCGACGGCATGATCGTGGCAACGCCTACCGGCTCCACGGCCTATGCGCTGTCTGCTGGCGGTCCCATCATGCATCCCAAGCTCGATGCCATCGTGCTGGTGCCGATGTTCCCGCATACCCTGTCCAGTCGACCGATCGTGGTGGACTCGGCCAGCGAGCTGAAAATCGTCATTTCCAAGCAGAGCGGTATTTACCCGCAGATCAGCTGCGATGGTCAGGTACATATTGCCTGTGCGCCGGGGGACACCATCACCATACGCAAGAAACCGCAGAAGCTGCGGCTGATTCACCCGCTGGACCACAACTTCTACGCCATCTGTCGCAACAAGCTCGGCTGGACCAGCAGGTTGACCGACCAATGAGTCAGGGCAGCGCGCACTCGGGCAGTGGCTACGATGTCATCGGCGACATCCATGGCTGCGCGCGCACGCTGGAATGGCTGCTGGAGAACATGGGCTATGCCCGCCAGCAGGGCGTCTGGCGGCACCCGCAGCGCCAGGCTTTGTTCCTCGGCGACATCATTGACCGCGGCCCGCGCATACGCGAGGCCCTGCATCTGGTCCACGACATGGTGGAGGCCGGAAGCGCCCAGTGCATCATGGGTAACCACGAGATCAACGCCCTGGCCTGGGCGACGCCAGCACCGGCGGGTAGTGGACGACAATATATTCGCGAGCATACCGAGCGCAGTCGGCGTCAGCTGGAAGCGACCCTGGAGCAGATGGCTCCCTGGCCAGAGGAATGGGAGTACTTCCTCGACTGGTTCTACACGCTGCCGCTGTTTCTCGAGCTGGATGATATTCGGCTGGTCCACGCCTGCTGGGACGAAAGCCTGATCCGGCCCTTTGCTGCCCAGTACCCCGATGGCCGCATCGACCGGGAGTTTCTCGAGTCGGCTGCCGAGTACGGTGGTTTTGCCTCGCAGGTGCTCGAGCGGCTGCTGCGCGGCAGCGAAATGCGGCTGCCCCACGGCGGAACCATGGTTAGCAAGGATGGTCTGGTCAGGCACACCTTCCGGACCAAGTTCTGGGAGGAGGCGCCGCAGACCTATGGCGATCTGGTCTTCCAACCCGACGCGCTGCCCGAGGAGGTGGCTACCCGGCCGTTGACCGACAGTCAGAAGGCGGAACTGCTGATCTACGGCAGTGACGAGCCCATCCTGTTTGTCGGTCATTACTGGCAGCAGGGTGATCCGCACCCCATTCGGCCCAACCTGGCCTGTCTGGACTACAGCGCAGTGAAGTATGGCAAGCTGGTGGCCTATCGCTGGAATGGCGAGCACCGCCTGGATCGGCACAACTTTGTATGGGTCGACGTGCCCCGTCTGGCTTGAGCGGCGGTAGTCGTGGTCCCTGGCAGCACAAACAAGAGGTAATCATGTTCCGCGCCTTGCAGTGCCCGCTGGAGGAGGACCTTTCCAGCTTTACCCGTTATCTGCGCAGCCAGGGAGTGGTGCATCGAATCACCGAGGAAGACAACCGACAGGTGGTCTGGACGGTGGACGAAGCGGGCGCGGACCTGGCCAGGACGTATTATGCCCGGGGTGTGCCCGAGGGCAGCCAGACCCTTGATGCAGGGCAGCCGCAGCGTACCGAGGCCTCCGGTAGCGGGTGGCGGATGGCGCGACGGATACCGCTCACGCTGGGCATATTGCTGGTCACGGCTGTGGTAGCCTTGCTGACCGGCATGGGTAGCCGGCCAGAAGCGATAGTCCTGTTTACCATAGTGCCGCCGGAAAACGCCGAGTTCATGGCCAGCCAGATCGACATGGCCCAGTGGTGGCGGTTGATCACGCCGATCTTCCTGCATTTCGGACTGATGCACCTGGCCTTCAACGCACTCTGGTACTGGGAGTTGGGGCGACGTATAGAGCTGCGCTCCGGTTCGCTCTGGCTGCTGGGTCTGACACTGCTGTTCGGTCTAGTGTCCAACAGCGTGCAATGGCTGTATTCCGGGCATCCGTTCTTCGGAGGCCTGTCCGGTGTGCTCTACGGGCTGCTGGGCTATTGCTGGATCTACCAGATGCTGGCGCCCAATGTGCACTTTGCGTTGCCCAGGGGGGTGGTCGTGCTGATGCTGGTATGGCTCGTCCTCTGTCTGTCCGGTCTGGTCACGCTGTTGGGGTTTGGTGCCATTGCCAACGCGGCACACGTCAGTGGCCTGTTGATGGGCTGCGCTGCGGGCCTGGTAGCCGGTGCCGCGCAGCGGTTCGGTTTGGCGAGATAATTTCCTGGAGAATATGATGACTACTTTCGTCGAGATGTTGCGCAATATCACCCCCGAGGTGTACGCCAGCCTGAAGCAGGCGGTGGAGATCGGCAAATGGCCCGACGGTCGACGCCTGACCCAGGAACAGAAGGAACTGTGCATGCAGGCCATGATCGGCTGGGAGCTGGAGAACCTGCCCGAGGAGGAGCGTACCGGGTTCATGGGGGAGCAGCACTGCAAGTCGGAAAAGAAGGCCGTACCCAATATCCTGTTTTCCACCAAGTCGGACACCCTGCATTGACTCAGTCGATCAGTGCCCAGGGCAGTGTCAGCAAGCTGGTCAGCGATCTGGATGCGCCGGTGCGCTACAGTCTGTCCATTGGCGAACAGCTGTTGCCGCTCAACGAGTGGCTGGGCCGACGGATACGCCTGGAAGCAATGGGGTCCATCCATTGCAGCCACTGCGGCAAGCGCACGAAAAAGAGTTACAGCCAGGGCTTCTGCTATCCGTGCATGATCAAGCTGGCGCGTTGCGATACCTGCATCATGAGTCCGGAAAAGTGTCACTACGACCAGGGTACCTGCCGCGAGCCGGCCTGGGGCGAGCAGTTCTGCATGACCGATCACATTGTCTATCTGGCCAACTCGTCCGGGCTCAAGGTGGGTATCACCCGGGCCAGCCAGATCCCCACCCGCTGGATCGATCAGGGCGCCAGTCAGGCGCTGCCGATCCTGCGCGTGGCCACGCGCCAGCAGTCTGGTCTGGTGGAAGATCTGCTGCGTGCCCAGGTGGCCGACAAGACCAACTGGCGTGCCCTGCTGCGCGGTGAGCCCGAACCGGTGGACATGCTTGCCGCCCGAGATCGCCTGCTCGACGGTGCCCAGGCCGGGATCCTGGCATTGCAGGCTCGTTTCGGCCTGCAGGCAATCCAGCCGCTGGACGCCGCGGTGGTGGATATCCGCTATCCGGTGCTCGAGTACAGCCCCAAGCCGCAGTCGGCCAATCTGGACAAGGATCCGGTGTTCGAAGGCACCTTGCTGGGCATCAAGGGTCAATATCTGATGCTCAATACCGGCGTCATCAATATTCGTAAATATACGTCCTACACACTGTCCGTCAGTGTGTCCTGAGGAGTGCAGCATGCGTACCGAACAACCCAAGACGATTTATCTCAAGGATTACCGCCAGCCCGATTACCGGATTGACGAAACGCATCTGACATTCGAGTTGTTCGAGGATCACGCCCTGGTTCACAGCCGCCTGGCGGTTCGCCGCAACGAGCAGGCCGAAGGCCCATCCCTGCCACCCCTGGTGCTGGACGGACAATTGCTGGAGCTGGTCAGCGTTGCCCTCGACGACCAGATGCTGGAGCAGGATGCCTACCAGGTCGATGAGGACAGCCTGACCCTGCACCCGGGCGCAGGCGAGTTCAGCGTGGCCATTACCACGCGTATCGAACCGCAGCACAATACCGCCCTTGAGGGGCTCTACCAGTCCGGCAAGATGTTCTGCACCCAGTGCGAGGCCGAGGGGTTTCGCAAGATCACCTACTATCTGGACCGCCCCGATGTGATGAGCCGTTTCACTACCACGGTGATTGCCTCCAGGGACTATCCGATTCTGCTGTCCAACGGCAATCCCGTGGCCAGCGGTGAAGAAAAGGACAACCGCCACTGGGTGACCTGGGAAGATCCATTCCCCAAGCCGGCCTACCTGTTTGCGCTGGTGGCCGGAGACCTGTGCCTGATTCAGGACAGCTTCACCACCATGAGCGGGCGCGAGATTGATCTGCGCATCTATGTCGAGCCGGAAAACCGCGAGCAGTGCGGCCACGCGATGGACAGTCTGAAACGCTCCATGCGCTGGGACGAGGAAGTCTATGGGCGCGAATACGATCTGGATATCTTCATGATCGTGGCCGTCAATGATTTCAACATGGGGGCGATGGAAAACAAGGGACTGAACATCTTCAACTCCAGCTGCGTTCTGGCGCACCCGGATACCGCTACCGACTTGGCGTTCCAGCGGGTCGAAGCGGTAGTCGCCCACGAGTATTTTCACAACTGGTCGGGCAATCGCGTGACCTGCCGCGACTGGTTCCAGCTGTCACTCAAGGAAGGCTTTACCGTTTTCCGCGATTCGCAGTTCTCCGCGGACATGAACTCGCCAACGGTCAGCCGTATCGAAAATGTCAGCTTCCTGCGGGCCAATCAGTTCGCCGAGGACGCCGGCCCCATGGCCCACCCGGTGCGGCCCGATTCCTTCATCGAGATTTCCAATTTCTATACCCTGACCGTATACGAGAAGGGCGCCGAAGTGGTGCGCATGCTGCACACGCTGCTCGGCGAGAAGGGCTTTCGCCAGGGATCGGACCTGTATTTCGAGCGGCATGACGGCCAGGCAGTGACCTGCGATGACTTCATCAAGGCCATGGAGGACGCCAACGGTGCCGATCTCGGCCAGTTCAAGCGCTGGTACAGCCAGGCCGGCACGCCGCGGCTCGCGGTGGATAGCCGTTATGATGCGGCCAAGGGCACCTTCAGTCTGCTGTTCCGCCAGAGCTGCCCGCCCACGCCGGGGCAGAACGAGAAGCTGCCGCAGGTGATCCCGGTGCGCATGGCGCTGCTGGACGGGGAGGGCAACGAGCTGCCGTTGCAGCTGGAGGGTGAAACCGCGCCCCTGGGAACCGAGCGTGTGCTGGCGATGACCGAGGCGGAGCAGGTGTTCACCTTCACCGGTTTGACCCAGGAGCCGTTGCCCTCGTTGCTGCGCGGTTTCTCCGCGCCGGTGAAGATTTCCTATCCCTACAGCCGCGATGACCGGGTGTTCCTGGCCAAGCACGATCCGGACGGCTTCAATCGTTGGGAGGCAGGACAGGCCCTGGCTCTGGAGATGCTGCAGGGCATGGTCGGTATCCATCAGGCCGGGCGACCCCTGCTGCTGGATCAGCGCCTGCGCGATGTCTTTCATACGCTGCTGACCGATAGCGAGCTGGATCCGGCCATGGTAGCCGAGATGCTCAGGTTGCCGTCTGAGGCCTATCTGGTCGAGGTCTCCGAGGTCGCTGATGTGCAGGCGATTCATCAGGTGCGCGAATGGGTGCGCAAGGAGCTTGCCGACAGCCTGGCCGAGATCATGTGGCCGCTGTACCGCAGCCTGGACGACGGGGCGCCCTACAGTGCCGACGCTGCCGCAATGGCCCGCCGCAGTCTGAAGAACACGCTGTTGTCGTACCTGATGCTGAACGGCTCGCAGCAGGCCGTGGATGCCTGCGTACGGCAGTATGTTGAAGCCAACAACATGACCGATCGTCAGGCGGCCCTGGTCTGTCTGGTCAATTCCGGCTTCGAACAACAGAAGCAGGCGGCGCTGGCTGACTTCGCCGAACGCTGGAAGGACTACCCGCTGGTCATGGATCAATGGTTCAGCGTGCAGGCATCCGCTGCGCTGCCAGGCGGCCTGGAGCGGGTGGAGAAACTGCTCGAGCATCCTTCCTTCAGCATGCGCAACCCGAACAAGATCCGAGCTCTGATCGGCGCCTTTGCCAATCAGAACCTGGTCAACTTCCACGCCGCTGATGGCGCAGGCTACCGTTTCCTGGCCGAGCGCATCCTGCAGCTCGATCCATTGAATCCGCAGGTAGCTTCCCGGCTGCTCACGCCGCTGACGCGCTGGCGCAAGTACGACCCGGCCAGGCAGGCGCTACTCAAGGCCGAGTTGGGACGGATAATGGCCGCGGAAAACCTGTCTCCCGATGTCTATGAGGTGGTCAGCAAGTCCCTTGCCTGACTGTCGGGCTGTCTGCAAGCGGGGTCATCGGGATGCCGAAAGGGTTCCGGTGACCCTGTGCAGGGCTCTGCAATGGGGTTCCTGCATGTTTGTGGGTCGGTTCACAAAAGATAACTTGCAAGCATTAGTGAACTCGATGAAAGCGCTGTAATATCATGGCGTCCGTCGTGTGACCGTGACATCCAATAAAAATAAAGGGGTAGATGTATGGGGGAGCCGTTTACGGGTCGCGCCTTTTCTGTCTGTTCTGCCGGTCAGCCCTCCAGGGCATCCGATGCGAACCTTTGCGCGCCTTATCCAGATTCAACACAGCCAGAAGCAGAAAGTCATGTGATCCTGACTTCCGAGCTGATCGCCGCCGGCATATGCAGTCCGTCCGGAACCAATCATGTTTGAGCTGATGCTGCCCCTTACAGGCGGGCAGGGAAAAGTGATGCCTGACCTAACAATAAATGCCAGATGGCTTGTCTGCCGGGAGAATCGGGATGTCGAATAACGTTCACGAAGCCGAAACCTTTATGGAACGGCTGGTGTTCAACAACCGCTTGCTGGTTGTTGCGCTCTTTACCATTATCACTATCGTTCTTGGCTATCAGGCCCTGCAGATACGTCCTGATACCAGTTTTGCCAAGATGATTCCTCTGCAGCATCCCTACATCGTCAACATGGTCGAGCACCAGGACGACCTGTCGAACCTGGGTAACTCCATTCGTATCGCCGTGGCGATCGAAGACGGCGACATCTTCTCTACCGAGTACATGGAAACCCTCAAGCGCATCAACGACGAGGTGTTCTTCCTCCCGGGCGTCGATCGCTCGGGCCTTCGCTCGCTGTGGACCCCCAACGTACGCTGGACCGAGGTGACCGAATACGGCTTTGACGGCGGCCCGGTGGCCAGCCATCCCGCCTATCTCGATGAACAGGCCCTGGATGATCTGCGTGTCAACGTGCTCAAGTCCGGTGAGATCGGTCGTCTGGTGGCGAACAACTTCAAGTCGACCATCATCGAGGTGCCGCTGCAGGAGTTCTACCCCAATCCGGAGAACCAGTCGGAATTGCTGCGCATGGACTACGGCAAGTTCTCGCAACAACTCGAGGAGAAAATCCGCAACCAGTTCCAGGATGAAAATCCGAATATCAGCATTCACATCGTTGGCTTCGCCAAAAAGGTGGGTGATCTGATCGAGGGCCTGGGCGCGGTGGTCATGTTCTTCGGTATTGCACTGCTGATTACCTTTGTCCTGCTCTACTGGTTCACCTGGTGTATCCGCAGCACGATCTCGGTTCTCATGACCACCCTGATCGCGGTTATCTGGCAGCTGGGTCTGATCTACTCACTGGGTTTCGGTCTGGATCCCTATTCCATGCTGGTGCCTTTCCTGATCTTCGCCATCGGTATCTCCCACGGGGTGCAGAAGATCAACGGTATTGCACTGCAGTCGGGTGAAGCGGATAACGCGCTGATTGCCGCCCGTCGTACCTTCCGCCAGTTGTTCCTGCCTGGCATGATCGCGATTCTGGCCGATGCCGTCGGCTTCATCACCCTGCTGGTGATCGATATCGGCGTGATTCACGAGCTGGCCATCGGTGCCTCCGTGGGTGTGGGCGTTATCGTGTTCACCAACCTGATCATGTTGCCGGTTACCATTTCCTATCTGGGTATCAGCAAGAAGGCGATCGAACGCAGCAAGAAGGATGCGGTTCGCGAGCATCCTTTCTGGCGCGCAATGTCCTATACCGCGCATCCCAAGGTGGCACCTTTCCTGGTGATCATTGCTTTGGTCGGCGGTACCGGTGCGTTCTTCTACCAGAAAGCCAACCTGCAGGTCGGTGACCTTGATCCGGGCGCACCGGAGCTGCACCCCGATTCGCGCTACAACCTGGATAACGACTTCATCATCTCCAACTATTCGACCAGCTCGGACGTTCTGGTGGTGATGGTCGAGACGCCGCCGGAAATGTGCTCCTCCTACGAGACCATGGAAGCGATCGACCAGCTGGAATGGCACATGTCCAACCTGCCGGGCGTACAGTCCGCGGTATCGCTGGTCACGGTGGCCAAGCAGGTGCTGATGGGCAACAACGAGGGCAACCTCAAGTGGCAGACGCTGTCGCGT
>JAESUC010000117.1 GCA_016763285.1 Pseudomonas sp. | reverse complement strand
GCCTGGAGCGCGGCAACGACCTGATCACCCCTCGGCCCGAATGGGATTTTCCCGGTCTCAAGCCAGGTGATCGCTGGTGTCTGTGTGCCAGCCGCTGGAAAGAGGCCCATGCAGCTGGCGTGGCACCGCTAGTCCTGCTCGATGCCTGTCACGAGAAGGCCACCGAAATTATCAGCCTCGAGGTGTTGCAGGCCTATGAGTGAATCAGACGAGCAGACCCTGCACCAACGCGGCCCGAGCATCGGGCACGGCCGCCTCATCGATGTGTTCCAGGCGCAGGACGGTGGTCCGACGCCCTGGGTGGCGATCACCGACCAGGTCATGGGGGGTATCTCGAACGCACGTATCGAACAGTGTGAGCGGGGTGGATCGCCCTGTATCCGGTTGACCGGCCGGACCAGCCTGGAGAATAACGGCGGGTTCGTGCAAATGAAGCTGGACATCGGACCCGCCCCGGCGCTGGCCAACTTTCGGGGTGTGTTTCTGGAACTCTACGGACCGGCCCATGAATACGACCTGCGCATCAAGACGACCCAGCTGGAAAAACCCTGGCAGTCCTTTCGTCACGGGCTTGAGGTGAGTCCGCAATGGACCCGATTCCACGTACCCTATGCCGATTTTATCGCCCACCGCACGGATGCCAGGCTGGATCCCTCCTTGATCAGAAGCCTGGCGGTGGTCGCCATTGGCGAGGCCTTTGATGTGGACGTCTGCGTGCGGCGAGCCGGATTCTTCAGATAGCGTGCTGCACTCATGGATTGCCTTGCAACCCGAAGCCCCATTGATTCTCCGACGCGCGTTAGAGCAGATCGGTATCTTCGCAGATCAATTTGGCCCGGATGATGTCGGTGGTGTAATCACCGCCCACAGGCAGCAGAACTTCTTCCCCGGGCTTGATGGTGGCTTCGGGGAAAAAGGTCCAGGCATCTTCAGCGGGCTCCGGCTCCATCGTGCAGTGCACTGTGCTGTCGTGATTATTGGTCAGGCGCACATGGTGAAAATTCTCCGGTGAGAGGGCATCAGGCTCTGCGGCCGCCTCCTCTACCCAAGTGCGGATGTCCAGCCCGTTGAGTTCGGCATCCAGCATCACGTCTGGCAAGGCCATGGCCACGGCTGGCAGGAAGCCAACCAGTGCAATTGATCGGATCAGCTTCATCATCAGTTCCTCGGAAAGTGAATGTCCGTCTACCTGAGAGTTCAGCATCCAGGTCAGGTTCCAGCTCCATGGCGCAGCAATGCGGCCATTGGCTGATGCAAGTGTCGCAAAAGTTTTCTTGACCCGATTCACGTAGCGGCATAGATTCGAAGGATGAAAACGCGCAACGTGTCCGCCAGCCAGATGATTATGACCGCCATTCCAGTATTGGCGGGCTGACTCACGTCGCTCTGAAAACCCGCCCTCGAGGCGGGTTTTTTGTTTCTGTCTCCTGGGCCATAACCTGACAGGAGTCCGTATGTCCCTTGCCTCAGCGCAGCCAGCGGTTGAAGACCGCGCGGCCGATCTTTATCCACCGGCAGCCTTCCGCGCCCTGCATCGCAGTTATGTGGAGCGCATCCTGCGCGCACCGGTGTATGACATCGCGATCGAAACACCGTTGCAGTCTGCGCCGCGCCTGAGTGCTGCCCTGGGCAACCGGGTGCTGCTCAAGCGAGAAGATCTGCAACCGGTCCATTCATTCAAGATTCGGGGCGCCTGTGCCCGAGTGTCCGCCCTTGACGAGCAGGCGCGCAATCGGGGGGTTATTACCGCGTCGGCCGGTAACCATGCCCAGGGGCTGGCCCTGGCAGCGCAGCAAAGGGGTATCGGCGCGATCATCGTCATGCCCTTGAACACGCCCGAGATCAAGTTGCAGGGCGTGCGCTCGCGTGGCGCGGAGGTGGTGCTTTACGGCAGCTCCTTTGCCGAATCCCTGGCCTACGCCATCGGGCTTGCCGAGACGCGGGGCCACACCTTTGTGCCACCCTACGATGATCCCGATGTGATCGCCGGGCAGGGCACAGTGGGGCTGGAACTGCTGCGTCAGCATCAGGGGCCCCTGGCTGCGATCTTCGTGCCCGTCGGCGGCGGTGGCCTGATTGCAGGGATCGCCGCCTATGTAAAATATCTGCGACCGGAGGTGCGGATCATCGGTGTTGAGCCGGTGGGCTCCAACTGCCTGCAGGCTGCGTTGGCGGCCGATGAGCGGGTGATACTCTCCCAGGTCGACAGCTTTGCCGATGGTGTTGCTGTGGCCCAGGTGGGCGCACATAATTTCGAGCTGTGCCGGCATCTGGTGGATGAGGTAATCACCGTAACGACCGATCAGATCTGCCTCGCCGTGCGGGATATCTACGAGGACACCCGCTCGATCACCGAACCGGCCGGAGCTCTGGCTGCCGCAGGTATTCGCGCCTACGTCGGCCGCGAGGGCTGCACGGGTCAGGTGCTGATCGGAATCAACTCCGGAGCCAATATCGATTTTGCCAACCTCGGTCTTGTGGCCGAGCGCGCGGGGCGTGGCGATCAGGAGCGCAAAGGGTGATTAGAAGAAACCGATGCCCAGCTGGAAGAGCTTTTCCACCGCGCGCACGGCTCGCTTGTCCGCCACGAACAGGATCACGTGATCGCCCTCAGCGATGACGGTGTCGTGGTAGGCCATGATGACGTCATCGCCGCGTACCACCGCAGCAACGCTGGCCCCTTCGGGCAGGGCCAGTTCATTGACCCTGCGACCGACAACCCGCGAGCTGTGCACGTCGCCGTGGGCGATGGCCTCCAGCGCCTCGGCCGCTCCGCGACGCAGTGAGTGCACCGCCACCACGTCACCGCGGCGCACGTGGCTGAGCAGGGCACTGATGGTCGATTGCTGTGGCGAAAGCGCAATGTCGATCAGGCCCCCCTGCACCAGGTCCACGTAGGCCGGATTGTTGATCAGCGTGATGACGGTGCGGGCGCCCAGCTTCTTGGCCAGCATGGAGGCCATCACGTTGGCCTCTTCGTCGTTGGTCAGGGCGATAAAGACATCGGTCGCTTCAATGTTTTCCTCGATCAGCAATTCCCGGTCAGAGGCACTGCCGTGCAGGATGGTGCTGGAGCGCAGTTGCTGGGAGAGATGTTCACAGCGAGCCAGGTCCTGTTCGATGATCTTGACCTGGTAGTGCCCTTCGATACTGGTCGCCAGGCGCGCACCGATATTGCCGCCACCCGCGATGATGATGCGCTTGTAGGGGCGATCCAGGCGTCTCAGCTCGGCCATGACCTGGCGGATGTCCGGCCGGGCGGCAATGAAGAAGACCTCGTCGTCGGCCTCGATCACGGTATCACCGTCGGGCATGATCGGTTGTTCCCGACGAAAAATGGCGGCCACCCGAATCCCGGTGCCCGGCAGATGCTCGCGCAATGTCCTGATGCGCTGGCCCACCAGGGCGCCGCCATAGCGCGCTTTTACCGCCACCAGCTGGACTCTGCCGCCGGCAAAATCGAGCGCCTGAAGTGCGCCGGGGTACTGGAGCAGGCGCTTTATGCCCCGGGTGATCAGGGATTCGGGGCTGATCAGTACATCCACCGGAACCGCCTCGCGGCTGAACAGGGCCTGATCCTTGGTCAGATAATCGGGCTCGCGCACGCGGGCGATTCTGGTCGGGATGTTGAACAGGCTGAGTCCGACCTGGCAGGCGATCATGTTGATCTCGTCGCTGTTGGTCACAGCCACCAGCATGTCGGCGTCGTCCGCTCCGGCCTGCCCGAGTACCTGGGGATGGGATCCGGAGCCTCTCAGGGTACGAACATCCAGACGATCTTCCAGCTCGTGAAGGCGACGACCGTCGGTGTCAACGATGGTTATATCGTTGTCTTCCCCTGCCAGATGTTCTGCCAGTGTGCCGCCGACCTGGCCGGCGCCGAGAATGATGATGCGCATGGGCTACTCCTGGTGGAATGGTGCATGCGGTCATTGTCGGGCGGCGGCGTGTAAACAAACCATGCCAGCCTTGGGGCGGGGTCGTAAAATTTGCGTATACGTCAGTC
>JAESUC010000116.1 GCA_016763285.1 Pseudomonas sp. | reverse complement strand
CCTGCCGCTGGACTCGCTGGACATCCTCACCGAGCAGCGCGGCGCCAAGTACATCGAAGTCGACCGCAGCCAGACCCTGGACTGGGAGCCCCTGCGCCAGCGCGCCAAGCAAGGCATCCGCAACTCCAACATCATGGCCATCGCCCCGACCGCGACCATCGCCAACATCACAGGCGTGTCTCAGTCGATCGAGCCGACCTACCAGAACCTGTACGTAAAATCGAACCTCTCCGGCGAATTCACCGTGATCAACCCCTATCTGGTGCGCGACCTCAAGGCCCGCAAGCTGTGGGACCCGGTCATGGTCAACGACCTGAAGTTCTACGACGGTTCGGTGCAGCAGATCGAGCGCATCCCGGCGGACCTGAAAGCCCTGTACGCCACCGCGTTCGAAGTGGAAACCAAATGGATAGTAGAAGCCGCCAGCCGCCGCCAGAAATGGATCGACCAGGCCCAGTCACTCAACCTGTACATCGCCGGCGCCTCCGGCAAGGCACTGGATGTGACCTACCGCATGGCCTGGTTCCGCGGGCTGAAAACCACCTACTACCTCCGTGCACTGGCCGCCACCAGCACCGAGAAATCGACAGTGGAGACCGGCAAGCTCAACGCCGTGTCATCCGGCGGCAACGGCGTATCCACCGCCCCCGCCGGCCCGGCACCGGTGCCTAAGGCCTGTGCGATAGACGAGCCGGATTGTGAGGCGTGTCAGTAAACAAGCGGCAAGCTTCAAGCTGCAAGCGACAAGCAGCTCGGAGTTTGCACGGCCCTGGCAGGAGCCCAGGCCATTGTGGGAGCGACGGCCTGGTGGGAGCGACGGCCCCGTCGCGAATCGGGTCAAACCCTTCGCTGCGGGGCCGCAGCTCCCACCAAAACAGGTGTTAGCCACACCCCAATAGTAGGAGCCCCGGCCCCGGGGCGAACCGAACACAACAACGGCTCCGAGCCGGCGCCAGGCGCCAATCGGGCCACCACACATATCAACTTGCAGCTTGCCGCTTGCTGCTGCGACTGAAAGGAGCCACCTCATGCTCAGCTGGGACGAACTAGATACACCCGAAACCACCACCGCCCCCAACCTGGGAATGTCGAGTTCCACCTCGACAAAAGCGGACCACGCCGAGCCCGCCATGGACAACGCGGACACCATCGCTACTCCGGCCAACGTCGCCGACGCCCGCCAGGTCAGCGATGACGACTCCGCCGCCATCGCCCGCGCCAAGGCCGCACTGGACGCCCTGGATGTACAGGAAGGCCTGGACGAGCTCGAAGGCTCCGCCGCCCGCGTCAGCGTCGATACCAAGCGCATGATCAACTGCCGTGCCGACCTCAACCAGCTGGTGCCCTTCAAGTACGAGTGGGCCTGGCAGAAGTACCTCGATGGCTGCTCCAACCACTGGATGCCGCAGGAGGTCAACATGACCGCCGACATCGCCCTGTGGAAAAACCCCGAGGGCCTGACAGACGACGAGCGCCGCATCGTCAAGCGCAACCTGGGCTTCTTTTCCACCGCCGATTCCCTGGTCGCCAACAACCTGGTGCTGGCCGTCTACCGGCTGATCACCAATCCCGAGTGCCGCCAGTACATCCTGCGCCAGGCCTTTGAAGAGGCGATCCATACCCACGCCTATCAGTACTGCATCGAGTCACTGGGCATGGATGAAGGCGAGATCTTCAACATGTACCACGAGATCCCCTCGGTCGCGAAAAAGGCCGCCTGGGGCCTCAAGTACACCCGCTCGATCTCCGATCCGACCTTCAACACCGGCACGGTCGAGACCGACAAGGAACTGCTGCGCAACCTGATCGCCTACTACTGCGTGCTCGAAGGTGTGTTCTTCTACTGCGGCTTCACCCAGATCCTGTCCATGGGCCGGCGCAACAAGATGACCGGCGTCGCCGAGCAGTTCCAGTACATCCTGCGTGACGAGTCCATGCACCTGAACTTCGGCATCGACGTGATCAACCAGATCAAGATCGAGAACCCGCACCTGTGGGATGCCAGCATGAAGGACGAAGCCACGCAGATGATCCTGCAGGGCACCCAGCTGGAAATCGAATACGCCCGCGACACCATGCCCCGCGGCGTACTCGGCATGAATGCGGCGATGATGGAGGATTACCTCAAGTTCATCGCCAACCGCCGCCTGACCCAGATCGGTCTCAAAGAGGAGTACCCAGGCACCGTGAACCCCTTTCCGTGGATGAGCGAGATCATGGACCTGAAGAAGGAGAAGAACTTCTTCGAGACCCGGGTGATCGAGTACCAGACCGGCGGCGCGTTGAGCTGGGACTGAGCGTAGCCAGGACAGGGCGCGTGCAGTCGCAGGCGCCCTGCAGGCCGGATCAACGCTGGCCGGGTTCAGTCACGTTCTGCAGAACCTCTGCCAGTGTCGCCACGTTGTCGTAAATCACCACATGGAAACGGTCAGACTCGAGGTAGTTCTGCCAGCCCTCGTCGGTCAGCATCAGCAGCTGGTCTATGTCGCGTGACATCTTGGCCAATCGTTCACTGGACTGCTTCATACGCTCGGGATCGGTAGTCCATCCATAATCGGAACCGGCACCTTCCAGTGCCGTCAGCAGGTCACCGGTGGTTTCGCGCAGATCGCGCAGCTGCTCCAGCACGTTGCTACCCACCAGCATCTGGATGCCCCGGGTATTCCAGTTCTCCTCGAGGATGCCTGAAACCTGCTCCAGGTGGGAACCAAGTGTCCTGATCTGGTCCGTCACATTCACGCTGTATTCCGGGCCGCCCATCCAGTCCAGCCACTCCTGGTCGGTAGACTCGGCTTTCTGGTCCAGCATCGTTTCCATCTGCTCCAGCTCTTTTTCGATCTGGTTCAGTCGCTGCTCCTGCTGATCCCAGTTGGCGATGCCGCGTCCTTCCTCTGCGGTGAGCAGCGCGCCGATGAAATCCGCTGTGGTTTCGCGAACGTCGTCCACCGCATCCACCACGTTGTGGCCGACCATGATGGTTCGGGTTCCCGAGCTGGCCTGCTGATTCGCCTGCCCGGTCTCAGCCGACTGCTGAGCAACTGCCATAGTCGGCGTACCCATGGCCAGGGAGGCGGCGAGAACGGCGGCGGATAGCGAGGTCGTTTGTTTGATGTTCATCTGAATCTCCTGTTCACCGACATGCGTGCCAGGCAAAAAATGGTCAGGGCACAGACGTTTGGGAAGAAGATCGGATTGAAAGTTCCGGAAGATTCCGGACGGCCCGCCTCTGCGGCCCCAACCCGGGTACTATTTTTTTACGCAGGCAAGAATGGCATTTCCGGAAACGCCGTCCCAGGGTACGAGCCTGTGATAGTCGTGCTCGAGCACATGCACATCAAAGTACGGCGGCAGCAGCGCAGTCAGTTCGGTCAGGCTCACCGCCACCATCGGATGCTGGTCACGCCAGATCTGACTCACGTTCTCGGTCGTTCTTTCAATGCGCAGCTTCAGAGACTGCTGCTCACCCTCACCACAGTAGTGCCAGCCGGAACTGAAGTTCAGCAGACCGTCCGCATGCCTCACCGAGTGCGACATGTAGGAATCATTGTCGATCCTGCCCTTGTCTACCGCGTTGAAACAGAACAGCCCACCGGGCGCCAGCGCGGCATGCACGCTGGCGATGCACGCCTTGAGCCGCTCGAGCCCGCCGCTGTAATGGATCGAATACAGAAAGCAGGTCACCAGATCGACTGGCTCGCTTACCGTGAACCCGCACATATCCTGCAGGGAAAACCGGGCTTCAGGGCAGCGCGCCCGGGCTCGATCGAGCATCGGCTGGTTGATATCCAGACCGCTGCTCATATAGCCCATATCAAGCAGGTGCCGCACATGCGGTCCGGTGCCACAGGCCAGATCCAGATGGCGCTTGCCACCGTTGCCCAACAGTTGCTGCAGGCGATGAATGCACTGGCTCTGCGCCTGGTAGTCGATTTCGGCACACATCAGATCGTAGTAACCGGAAAGGTCGGTATAGATGGCGTTGACGGGCATGAGAGTCTGGGACTGAAGTAGGCGCGCGAATTGGCGCGCGCATCATATACCGGCCGAGACAAAAGTGCTTGCCTCGGCCAGCGGATCATCAGCTATCTGGCCTATTGATCCGCTCTCAAATCAATCTTCCACGCAGACTCAGGCAGCACGGTATTTTCGACTCCGGGCAATCCATCCATGAAATTGACCTGCATGCTCAAGGCCAGCGGGCTCGCATCAAAATAGGAGACGTACTTGAAGTGAGATGTACCGACCGATAAGTCGTCGGGCAGATTGATCGTCTGCTGTCCGACAAATCGGCCTTCAAGAGTTAACCGATCTATCTCAATGTGGCGGCCCGACAAGGCATAAATGAGGTAAGCGCTGTCACCTGTACAAAACACCTGATCGATGGGCATGCGCGCCGAAAAACGCCAATCCGGGCTGGCGGAATGCAGATCCCCAAATGCGTCGCCCTCTCCCATGGTTATTCCCGCGTCACACCCGACAATTTTTTGGGTCATATCCGCATGGCTGACGGAGCCGATAGGCGATGCCGGCTCGACGCGCAACCTGGCCTCCGGATACAGTTCGGGCCGAACGGGCATACGACCGGGGGGAGTGAGCACCCGTCGGAAAAAGTCAGCAGCGTTCTGGCCCTGCCAACCGCTCGGTGTGTCTGCAGACCAGCTCGACGTACCGCGTTGCCACAGCTCGCGGCGGGCCATCAGCTGCCCTTCTTTATCATGCAAGGTCCAGACGATCTTTACCGGCCAACGTGAGCTGGCGCTATTGGGCTGCACCTGCTCGCGGATCACGTACTGCGATGAGGGAGTCTCAGTCTCCCGTGGAAATGAAATCACCTTGCCGGCACCCAGGGGCGTGTAGGTCCTGTCCTGGTAGTGAATTCGCGCATAGGGCACCCTGCTCAGCGAGGCCAACCCCATCACCGGATGCCCCTCCTTCGTACTGCTCTCCACGATCAACGTCACCTCCCCGGCCTCGGCGGTGTCATATACCACCGCTTCGGGAGGACTGGGACGTAGCTGAAACCACAGCAACGGAGGCGCCATCAGCATGACCAGTACCAGAAACAGGAGCCATCGCTCCCGCGCGCTGGACAACCTGACCACCTGCCAGCAGTAATGCAAAGCGACGAGGGCAGGGCCTGCGAAAAGCGCTTCGAGCCCCAGATTGCGAAAATCCTCGGTCGCCAGCAACATGGGCAAGACAATCATCAGCCCACACAGCAACAACGTGGTGGTTATCAGGCGGAGCCGCGCTTCCGCCCTGCCCGCGGGGATCACCGCCGCCATGATCAATCCGGTCGTGCCCAGCCATGCCAGCGCTGGAAGCAACACGGCCCAGCTCCAACCGCCAAACAGAAAAAACAGACTGAGTCCGGCCAGAAGCATCGCAGGCAGGACGCCAGCGCAAATATAGAAGAGCGTTCTTGCCAGCTTGGGCAATGCCCCATTCAGTTCCATATCCACGCCCCCGCTGGCAAGTATCTACTCATAGAAGCAGGCGACATCAACGCAATCCCAACCAGTGGCCCAGCCTGGAATCCGGGTTGCGGCTAATCATCCAGGGCAACCAGACCATGACAGCCAGAATCGTGGCGCCTGCCAGTACGGTCAAAGCTGGATGCATGGTGAAACCGTGACCCAACCCGGCGAAAACAAACGTCATGGGCAGCATGCCGATCAGCGTCGCCAGGGCAAAGCGCCAGGCATGAATCGAGGTGACGCCAGCGGCATAGCTGATCAGCGCAAATGAAAACACCGGGATCAGCCGGGTCACCAGAATGGTGATGGTCAGAAAGCGCTGTGAGCCATCCCGGGCGAGCACCGGGTTATCCGGGAAGCGGCGGCAGATCGCCTCACGGCCGAGCAGGCGCGCGATCCAGAACGCTGCCATGGCGCCGATCAATGCGCCCGATGCGGCGATGGCGGTACCTGTGAATACCCCGAATGCCAGCCCGGCGGTGGCACTCACCGGCAGGGTCGGAATGGGTCCGACAATCACCGCGATAATCATCAACAGCATGAGCAACAGCGGGCCGACCCGACCCTGGCTGGTCAGCCATGCAGACAGCGCCTCCGGTGCCAGGCTGGCGGGCATGCCCAGGATCTGCAGCAGCCACCATGCACCCAGCAGGGCCGCCAGCACGACTCCCACCACCGCTATTCTGAGCGCCATCAACCTACCCTCTTGCCGAAGACTTTCCTTGAAACACCTGTGATCCATTGTGGGCCATAGGCTGCGTTATTCTGACATTGATCGCACCGCTTCGCCGCAGGGCCGCCGGCTTCACCACAACCGGGATCGAGCATGCACTCATCCTGGTGGGAGCGGTCGCCTGACCGCGAAGCAGAATGCACGGGGCCTGCCCTTCACGACGAGGCCCCCCTTTCCCACCCAACCAGACCGAGGCACAGTATGACCGCATCGCATGTTACCGCCAGAGCCACCGCCGCTCTGCAAAATCTGTTTATCGGCGATGCTCTGGCCATGCCCGTGCACTGGTTCTACCGGGTGAGCGACATCGACAGGGCTTTCCCCGAGGGCATTACTCGCTTTCATGCCGCGCCCGATTTCCATCCCTCATCGATCATGTCACTGCACTCCACCAGCAGTGGCGGGCGCAAGACCTCCAATGGGCGACCCCAGGCAGAAGTGGTCGGCAATGTCATCCTCAAGGGCAAGGCCCAGTTCTGGAACAGGGCCAACATGCATTACCACCAGGGCCTGCAGGCTGGAGACAATACGCTCAATGCCCACTGCGCCCTGACGCTCATGCACACCATGAATGCATCCGGCGGCCATTACGACCGCGATGCTTTTCTGCACGCCTATATCGCACTAATGACGGCGGAGGAACCGGCCCATCCGGACACCTACGCCGAATCCTATCATCGCGGCTTTTTTGCCAATCTGCAGGCCGGCAGACCACCGGACCAGTGTGCCGCCATTACCCATGACACGCCTTCGGTGGGTGGTCTCGTGATGATCGGGCCGCTGGCCATTGGTGAGCGATTGCGCGGCACTTCGCTGGACGCCACCCGTCGCCTCTGCCGTGAACACCTGGCCCTGACCCATCCGGACGCCTCCCTGGCGGAGGTGTGTGACGCCTATGTGGAACTGATCGACGGGCTTCTGTTTCGGGAGTCGGATGACGCCGTGCAGGACCTGCTGCTGAAAGCCACGCGGGCGTTACCCAGGCGCGCCCTGCTCAAGCTGGTGGAGGGTAACCACGCCGACCGTGAAGTGGTCGGCCGAAAGCTCTCGCCTGCCTGCTATATAAGCGAATCCTGGCCCGCCGTGCTGTATTTTGCCTGCAAACACCAGCAGGATCCGTTGCGAGCCATGCGGGCCAATGCCGAGGTCGGCGGCGACAATGTGCATCGAGGCGCCGTGCTGGGCGTTCTGCTCGGGCTGATCCACGGCGCACCAGTAACCGACCTGTTCGAGCAACTGACCGAGCAGCACTCGATCCGGCCGGCCATCGAGCGACTGGTCGTCAACAGCTAGCGATTGTCCCAGTCGATGGTTGAGCTCATGTAGAAATTGGTCTCGTTCATCTCGTCGACAATCTTGCTCAGGCGGCGCCGACGCAGATACGAGATGCCGTGGCGCGTCTTCCAGGTCGTGGGCACCAGGGTGGAGCCATCCTTGTCGCTCTTGATATCAAAGCTGCGACGCGCGTTGACCGGGCGCGGCTCTGGACCATAGAGAGCAATCAGCTCGATGGTCAGCCTCTCCAGCTCAATATCGGCGTCGGGAAGGCTGCCATGCATCGGAATGCCGGCTTCTCGGGCCAGACGCAGCACCACGTCCCTGAAGGTTCCGATATGCATGTACTCGCCCGACAGCAGAGGCCCCTGGCGGGTATTCTCGCGCAGTTCCTGTGGGATGACCGATACCTGCCTGGTATTGCCCTCCTGGTCCTCACGCTCCTCGGTGGCCTCCTGTTCAAAATCCGTCACATCCATGATCACCGTGCCGCGCGACGTCTCCAGCGTGGCCAGGATGTATTCCACGTAGATGGCTTCCTGGCTCATGTTGCTGATGATACAGAGGGCATCCAGGTTCTTTTTCCGGCCTCGATTGATCAGCATTCGCGGCGTGCGCTGACGTCTGAAGCCGAAGTACAGCAATTGCGCGTAAATAACCCATACGAGCAAGGTGGCGATGCTGACGCCCAAGTTGACCACTGCCTGATTGTCCTTGATCCATTCAATCATGGGTCTGACGGATCTCCTTTGTACTGGTGAAATCGATAACGGCTGTGCGCCTTGGACAACAAATATGACAATTTGATGCAAAAGATCACGGCCCCAGGGTAGGAGCGGCGGCCCCGCCGCGAAAGGGGTCGGAGTCTGTGCATTCTGCTTCGCGGTCAGGCGACCGCTCCCACCACAGGCGAGGTACGCTCGTACCCGTGGGAGCGGCGGCCCCGCCGCGAAGGGGTTGGAGTCCGTGCATTCTGTTTCGCGGTCAGGCGACCGCTCCCACCACAGGCGAGGTCTGCTCGTATCGGTAGGAGCGGCGGCCCCGCCGCGAAGCAGAATCCGCAGAACCCAACACCTACGCGGAAACCGGATACACTCCAGATTCAGCTAAAAACAAAAAGAGCGTGCCCATGACCGTAACCCTTGCCGAGCCACTCACCCTCCCCTGCGGTGCCAGCATTCCCAATCGTCTGGCCAAGGCCGCGATGACCGAAGGTCTGGCCACCCCCGACGGGGTACCCACTGCCGAACTCGAGCGGCTGTACGGCCTCTGGAGTGATGGCGGCGCCGGGATGCTGCTCTCGGGCAATATCCAGATTGATCGCGATCATCTGGAGCGCCCCGGCAATGTCGTCATCGACCGCGAACCTGACGCCGCCATGCAGGCTGCCCTGAGCAGCTGGGCCAAGGCCGCGACCCGCAACGGCAATCACTTCTGGGCGCAGATCAGCCATGCCGGCCGCCAGACCATGAAGATGATCAATCCGCATCCCAAGGCCCCATCACCGGTCAAACTCGGCCTGCCCGGCGGTCAGTTCGGCGAGCCAGTGGCACTGCAGAGCGAGGAGATCTCCGAGATCGTGCGCCGCTTTGCCCTGTGCGCGGCGGCGGTGCAATCGGCCGGGTTCACCGGCGTGCAGATCCATGCCGCCCACGGCTACCTGCTGTCGCAATTTCTCAGCCCGCGCAGCAACCAGCGCAGCGATGAATACGGCGGCTCCCTGGAAAACCGCGCCCGGGTGCTGCTGGATACGGTAGCGGCGGTCCGTACAGCGGTGGGCCCCGCCTTCCCGGTGTCGGTCAAGCTCAACAGCGCCGATTTTCAGAAAGGCGGCTTCGATTTTGACGACAGCCTGCAGGTCGTCGAATGGCTGGAACAGGCCGGAGTCGATCTGATCGAGATCTCCGGCGGCACCTACGAACAACCCAAGCTGCTCGGTGTCGAAGGCCTGGAAGCGGAAGAGCCACAGGCGGTGGCCCAGTCCACGCAGCAGCGCGAAGCCTACTTTGTCGACTTTGCCCTGGCCATGCGCGCCAAGGTGTCGGTACCCCTGATGGTCACCGGCGGCTTTCGCAGAAAGGAGGTCATGCAGCAGGCACTCGACAGCGGCGGCGCCGACCTGATCGGCCTGGGCCGTCCGATGTGCGTGATGACCGATGCTCCCAATCAATTGCTGGCAGGCCTGACCGAGCTGCCCCGCTACGAGAATCAGCTCGCGCTGTTCCCTCAGTGGCTGACGTTCCTCAGCAAGCTCAATGCGCTCAAGGTCATGGCCACCTTCGCCGTGCAATACTGGTACTACGCGCAGATTGACCGGCTGGGGCGCCACGGCAAGGCCAAGCCGGATCTGTCCGTGTTTCAGGCCAGCAAGGACATCGCAGCCCTGCAGAAGACACTGATCAAGGGCCGCAACAGATAACCAACTACTCTCCACAAGGAGCACAGCATGCAGACCATCCAGCTCGGCGGCACAGCCGTACCACGCATCGGCCAGGGTACCTGGCACATGGGCGAAGAGGCCGCCCAGCGGCAGGCGGAAGTCAGAGCCCTGCGCGAGGGGCTGGACATCGGCATGACCCTGATCGACACCGCCGAGATGTATGCCGAGGGTGGCGCCGAGGAGGTTGTCGGCGAGGCCATCCAGGGTCGCCGCGATGAGGTCTACCTGGTCAGCAAGGTCTATCCGCACAACGCCAGCAGCGCCGGTGTTCAGGCAGCCTGCGAACGCAGCCTGCGCCGGCTGGGGACGGATACGATCGACCTGTACCTGCTGCACTGGCGCGGAGAGTACCCGTTAAGCGAAACGGTAGACGCGTTCGAGAAACTGCGCGAGCAGGGCAAGATCCTGCGCTGGGGTGTATCGAATTTTGACGTGGACGACCTGGAAGAACTCGCCAATCCCGACTGCGCGACCAACCAGGTGCTCTATAACCCCGAGGCGCGCGGGATCGAATATGATCTGATCGGCTGGCAGGCCGAGCAACAGATGCCACTCATGGCCTACTGCCCGATCGGCCAGGGAGGGACGTTACTGCGCGATACCACGCTGCTGCGCATTGCCGACAAACACAATGCCACCACGGCTCAGGTCGCCCTGGCCTGGGTATTGAGAAAGCCCGGCGTCATTGCCATTCCCAAGGCCGTGAACCTGGATCACCTGCGTCAGAACGCGGCGGCCGATACCCTGCGACTGGATGCCGATGACCTGGCGCAGATCGACGCAGCCTACCCGCCGCCCACGCGAAAGCAGCCATTGGACATGATCTGAACCGATGCTCACCGTCGCTTCAAGCGAATCAGGCGGTAAACGTAAGCGATCACGATAAGCGCGATTACGGCGATCGATAGCGGATCGAGGTAGTCGGAGACCTTGTCGTACTGCGACTCGAGCACATAGCCACCAAAGGCCAACAGCGCTGTCCAGATCAGCGAGCCGACCGTCGAATAGGCAATAAAGGCCACCATGGGCATGCGTGCGAGGCCTGCCGGCACGGAAATCAGCGTGCGCACGGTCGGCAGCAGGCGTCCGAAGAAGACGGCAGCCTTGCCATGCCGGCTGAACCAGTCGTTGGCTTTATCCAGATCCTCGGGGCACATGGTCAGCCAATAGCCGTGCTTTTCGGTAAAGCGCATCAGCCGGTCCTGACCCAGCTTGGCCCCCGCGTAATACCAGGGCAGAGCACCCGCAACCGACCCAGCCGTCCCCGCCGCCACCACCCCGAAGAAGTTCAGCTCCCCCTTGGCGGCAGAAAAACCGGCCAGGGGCATGATCAGTTCCGAGGGGATCGGCGGGAAGATGTTCTCCAGCAGCATCAGAAAGAAAACACCGATGTAGCCAGTGCTGGACACGATACCGACGATTGCATCAAACATGGGGTCAAAGCTCCGCAGGGTTGTCAGGGCCAGGCTGAGGCTCATCCGTTGGCGCCAGCGCGGCATAGAAGGCCGCCAGATCGCGTATCTGCTGCTCGGTCAGTCGCCGCGTGGCGCTATGCATGAGGTCCGCATAGTCGGTACCTCCGCGCTCGCCCGCGGCAAACAGCCGTAGCTGCAGGGCCAGGTAATCCGGATATTGGCCCGCCAGAAGTGGATACATCCGGTTGTGTTCGATTTCCGACGGTCCGTGGCATTGGACGCAGGAGGGTATCTTGTGTTCCCGGCTGCCGCGGATCGCCAGTACCCGCCCTCGGGCGATCGCGCCATTGGCTGGCTTCATGGATCCATTCGCGGCAACCAGCCGAGCCACCGCTGGCTGTTCTGCGTAGTGGTCAGCAAGCTGCCGCATCGTTTCGTCCTCCAGCCCTGCCGCGATCGGCTGCATGATGCCGCTGGCCCGTTCGCCGCTGGCATAAGCACGGAGGCTAGCGAGCAGGTACGCCGGCTTCTGCCCCGCCAGGCTCGGATACGCGCCCAGGCCGCGCCCTTCTCCCTGTTCACCGTGGCAGCGGGCACAGGTGGCCAGCACCGGTTCGAGCGGGTCCGACATCGCGCTCAACCGGGCAGACGTCTCGGAGGCACCCGGGTTCTGGGCGGCCTTGCCCAGCGCCAGCCGGCGGTAACGCTGGGGCGACATGTCCGGCAGCGCGTTCAGAAAGGCCACCACAGCCCATACCTCATCGTCACGTTGCTGCGCTGGCCAGGCCGGCATGGCCGTGAACTTGATGCCATGGCGCACAATCCAGAACAGCTCCCGAGGCGCCCATTCATCCATACGGGGCGCAAGATACGGCGGCCTGGGTGTCATCTGCTCAACAATCACCGACTGATTCCGCCCCGGCGCGCCGTGACACATCACACAGCCGGTTTCGTAATGCCCGGCGCCCTTGAGAACCAGCGCAGGATCAGTCAGATCATCGGGCTCCTCGGTCCCCAGCGACTGCGTCGAAACCGCCCGGCGCATGCTGTAATGCAGAAACCAACTGGTGACGGGCCAGTGCCCTGAACTCGCCGCGATCGACACCAGTCCCGCCGAGGTGACGGCCAACGCACCCGCCCCCAGCACCAACAGTGTCAGCGCCACACCGAGCAACACGGGCCGGCGCAGGCTCCTGCCGACCCAGGCAAGCAGGCGCTCAGGTAAGCGGCGTAACATGGCTTTTATCCCTGAGCAGAATGGACAGCAGATACAAGGCCCCCGCGAGGTAAGCGACACCGCCGAACACCAGCATGATCACCCCACCGACCTGCTGGTCCTGCAGGACCGAGAGACCGAACCAGGGCGCCGTTGCATGGGCGAACAAGGCCCGGTCAGCACCGGCTAGCAGTACACCGAGCAGGGTCATGTGCATCGAGGTAAGCAGCAGCCCGGCGATGCCCGCGGCTACCCGTGAGCGATCCTGGTGTGGGCCACCCAAAGCCGCTAACCAGATCAACAAGCCCACCAGCAGATAACTGGCCTGCTCCAGAGCCATCAGCGAACCCTGCGTGCGCGCCACATGGTGTAGCGCAGGCGTATGCCAGGCCCAGACCACGACCAGCTCGAGCAGCGAGGCAAACACCGGCGAGCCCAGCCAGCCAAAGCGGTGGTCGATATCCAGGCCGATCGCCCCGAGCCCGACTGCGATCAGCGGCGCAGCAACAGCAATCACCAGCACATGCATGAGCATATGTGCAGAAAAGGACTGATTCGCCAGCTCCGGCAGCGGCCCCAGCCAGCTGAAAGCAAGCACGCCCAGGCCGATCAGCCCTGTCACCCTGCGGCCGGTCATTCGCAGCTCCCGATAAAGACCACTGAAAGCATCACGAATACCGTCGCTACAAAGCTCAGCCCACAGAGCAGCAGCGTGGCAAAACCGAGGAAGCGGTGGCGATCCTCCGGCGTGTCGAAATCGTGCGGCGCGGTGGCGGTGCCGAAGTTGTGACGCTTCCAGCCACGCAGCCCGGTCAACACGATGCCGATCAGTGCCACCAGCGTGTAAGCGCCAATCAGCAGGCGCGCATCGCCAAGCATGCCGGATCGGCCAACGACCCTGGCGCACCAGACTGCAGCCGTCGCATAGGACAGCACAAAGTGAGCTGCCCAGATGGTCGGCCCGAAGGTGATCAGCCACAGGGACTCGCGCGCCTCGGGGGGCGCCTCGGGTACCTTCTCTGCTGGCAGATCCGTTTGATCGGTCATGCTACCTCCGGAAATCCGGCCACCACCGCGACGGTCACGCCCACGGTCACGGCCATGAAATGCCAGTACAGCCCCACGTTCTGGATGTCGATGTCATGCCGGGCGGTCATGCGCCCTGCCCAGCGCCGGGCCAGACAGTACAAGAGCATGATCAGCCCCACCCCCAGGTGCAACAGGCACCAAAGGACCAGGACCCAGACCGTCGCCGGGTATACATCCGTCGTTGGATCCAGTCCGGTGAAGTGCGGTCCAGCCCATAGCGCCACCGCCCCAGCCAGGGTAGCGAGCACCGCACCCACCAGGCTCAGGGAAAAACCCATAGCGTTGTCCACACGATTAAGACGACGGCTCAGCAGCGTCAGCAGCCACGCCGCGAGAATCAATGCCAGCCCCGTCAGCAACCAGCCAGTGCCCGGGTCTGCACCCTCAGCCGGAGGGAAGTCTCCGTGACTGGTCCAGAAAAAGAAGTAGCCAAACACCAGACTGATAAAGGCCGTCATGTCGCCGATCATGGTGATGAACATCGCCCACCAGCCCACCGACTGCCGGCCCGATGCATAAACCGGCAAGGTAACGTCCAGGCCAATATCCTTGCTGTCCTTTTCGTGGATCAACGCCGTGCCGGTCCATAGCCAGAACAGGATGGTCGCCAGCGCCAGCGCACCGCTGATCAGCGCTGCGGTATACCAGTGATAGGTGGCGAAGATGAACAGACCACCGGTGAAGACCGCCGCCCAAAGCGCCTTGAAGGTCGGACCGGGCACCCGCAGGCACTGCACCGGGACCGCGTCGATGATGCTGGTGATCAATGTTTCGCGCTTGCCCTCCTCGGCATCGGGCAGGTAGTAACGCCCCTGATCCACATCGCGCATCAGGTTGGGTTGATCCCACAGGGGATAGCGGCTACGAATGATCGGAATCGAACGCGCGCCCCAGGGCATGCCCGGCACCTCGGCGAGCCACTCCAGCGTCCCCGCGTTCCAAGGGTTGCGCGGGCTGTAGGGCTGTTTGCCCTTGGGCCTGAGCACATCCCAGACGATCACCGCCACGCCCGCAGCCAGAATGTAGGCGCCCACGGTCGAGATCATGTTCAGCACATCAAAGCCCTGGTTGGCGCCATAGGTGTAGACGCGCCGAGGCATGCCGAGCAAACCCGTGAGATGCATCGGCAAAAAGCCGACATTGAAGCCGATGAACATCAGCCAGAAGCCGATCCGCCCTAGCCGCTCGGACAGCAGTTTGTCGCGTAGCACCGGGTAGAAGTAATACATCCCGGCGATGACCGGAAACAGGACGCCGCCGATCAGCACATAATGCAGATGCGCAACCACGAAGTAGGTGTCGTGGGCCTGGAAATCGAACGGCGCCAGGGCCACCATCACCCCCGTCAGACCGCCCAGCACGAATATTGCCAGCGACCCGGCAACGAACAGCATCGGCACCGAGCGCACAAAGCGCCCGGCCAACGCCGTGGCCAGAAAACAGAAGATCTGCACCCCGGTCGGGATGGCCACGGCCTCGGACGCCGCCGAGAAGAACGCCAGGGAAATCGCCGGCATGCCGGTGGTGAACATATGGTGCACCCACAGCCCGAAACTGATAAACCCGGTGCCGACCGCCGCCAGTACGACCCAGCCGTAACCGACAATCGGCCGCTGCGCAGCGGTCGGTACAATCATCGCCACCAGCGCCACCGCCGGCAGGAAAATGATGTACACCTCCGGGTGACCAAAGATCCAGAACAGGTGCTGCCAGAGCAGCGGATCACCGCCGCGGGATACATCAAAGAAGGGCCAGTCGAAGGCCCGTTCCATCTCGAACAGCAGATCCCCGGCGATCAGCGGCGGAAACGCAAACAGAATCATCCCGGCGACCACCAGAATGTACCAGGCGTACAGCGGCATCAGATTGATGCGCATGCCCGGTGGCCGGGTCTTGAGCACGCCGACAATCAGCTCCACCGCTGCCGCAATCGAGGCTACCTCGATGAACGACAGGCCCAGCAGCCAGATGTCCGGTCCCAACCCTTCGGAATATTGCGTAGTCAGCGGCGGATACATGAACCAGCCCCCCTCCGGCGCCACCCCGAAGAAGATCGAGCCACACACGAACACACCCCCAATCAGAAAGCACCAGAAGCCAAACGCGGAGAGCCGAGGGAACGGCAAATCCCGCGCGCCCAACATCTGCGGCAGGATCAGAATGGAGAACGCCTCGAAGATCGGCACGCCAAACAGGAACATCATCACCGAGCCATGCAGCGTGAACATCTGGTTGTAGGTCTGCGCGGAAAACAGATCGTTCTCGGGTACCGCCAGTTGGGTGCGCATCAGCAGCGCCAGCACACCGGCAAACAGAAAGAACACAAAGGCGACACCGGTGTACCAGAGTCCGACCTCGGTGTTGTTGACCGCAGACCAGTAGCGCCAGCCGGTGGGCGTCTTCCAGGTCTCTGCCAGCCGGGCCGCCTGGGCGCGGGCCAGCTCCGGGTCGTGGGGTGGCAGGGTCTGGCTGTGCTCGCTCATTCCAGCTCACTCAGGTAGTAGGCCATGTCCCGCAGCTCCTGCTCCGGCAGCATGTCAAAGGCGGGCATGTAAGCATCGGGCTTGATGCGATGGGTCTGGGCGATCCAGTGGGTGAAGTCATCAACATCGGTACCGAGAATGCCGGCGGCCAGCGTCAGGCGGCTGCCGACGTGGGTCAGATCCGGCCCCATGATGCCGTCGGCCTCGGTACCTCGAATCGCATGGCAGGCGCTGCAGCCATTGCGCGCAAACGCCTGCATGCCGCGTCTGGCTGCCTCGTCCTGTGGCGGCTGGGCTGGCTGTGCCTGCGCCGCAAGCCAGCTGTCGAATTCATCCACCGGCATGACGACCGCCTCGAACTTCATGAGCGCGTGGGAGCTGCCGCAGTATTCAGCGCATACGCCGCGGAATACGCCGGTGCGTGTGGGTTCCAGCAGCAACTGGTTCACGCGCCCTGGAATCATGTCCATCTTGCCGCCGAGCGAGGGGACCCAGAACGAATGGATGACATCCGGGCTGCTGAGTTCGAGAACCACCCTGCGCCCGACCGGCAGCCGGATCTCGTTGGCGAGCTCGACCGCTTCGCCCTCTTCAGTCTGATAGCGCACCCGCCACCACCACTGCTCTCCGGCCACT
>JAESUC010000115.1 GCA_016763285.1 Pseudomonas sp. | reverse complement strand
CCTGGGACCGGAGCTTGATGGACATCACCTCAACTTCCTTCTTCATGGCAGCGCCCTGAGACTGAACCATATCCAGTTGCTTGACGTAGACGTCCAAGTCAGCCTGCACATCCGCTTCCTTACGCTTGATGGCGCGCTGCAGCTGTTCGTTTTGTTGGGCAAGGAGGGTCATGTTCTGGTTCATTTGAAAGATCTGCCGACGAAGGGTTTCGCATTCCTCACGCTGAATGTCCAACGCTGCTGCCTTGGCGGCCAGCTCATCGTTCTCAGTGCGCAGGCTGCCAACGGACTGCTCCGACAGCAGGAGCGACTTTCGCATGTGGAGGATCTTACGGTTGCATTCTTCGTCTCGCCGGTGGACAGCAACGCTTTTCTCATGATCCAGCAAGTCCTTGGACTCCTCCACATGCATCAGCTGCGCGCGCAACTTTTGCATGTTCGATATCAACCCCGTCTTTTCACGCTTGTCAACCTCCGCCTGCTTGCGGAAGACATCGATGTTGTTGGCGTAGGTATCTTCGTACTCTTCCATCTCTTGCACACGATTGCGAAGCGACTGCAGCATTTCATCGGGCTGCGGGTCATTGTAGCGCTTGCGGAATTCTGCAGAGTTGGGCGACCGTGCGTAGGCGGCGGCGTACTTGGACGTGGAGTCCGCGTTGGAGGCACTCCCAACGGCACGGTGCAACAGACGAGATTCAGGGGTGTCCATGGATTGCTTTGCTGCCCGCATGTAGGCACGCTCGGCCAGGAGTTCCGCTTCGTCCCGGATGGCATCTTTCTCGATCCTGCTGTACGGAGATGTCGGTGGCAGATTGGCAGGCTCACGACTTGGAGTGCGCGTGGAAATGCCAGAGTAGACAACGCCGCTGGGGGATCCAGAGCGATCTGTGGTCGATTGTTGTTGTTGCTGCTGCTGCTGCTGCGGTAGGTACTTGCTAACGACATCAGAGATGTCTGCTGGTGCAGGCACCGGAGGTGAAAGCGGGGGCTGCGAACGAACAGACATGCAAAAACACCAAAACTACAACTCCAAGAAGAATTCGAGGTTCGGGTGGATGCAAGGCGAGCGAGGGCTGGTTGAACGGGTTCTAAGGCGGGCTATCGACGATGTGGATCGAAACCTGACTGTTACATTTCAGAAAGGAGAGCAATAACACAGAATGGAAGAGCAGCGTGATTGCACACCCCCATCGCACCAAACTGCTTACGGGAACCGTACCTCTCACGAACGACAGCAGAAAGATTGTAACGAGGGTGTAGGAACAACGAAAATCGTACAGAGGGGCTTACAAGCATCATCCAATAAAGGCTGTATGCTTTTCTATGACGCAGACCCTCGGTGGCTCGGGCTCGGCCGGCGCAGCAGTCTGCGCTGTCGCGGCCGGGTTGGCAGATGCCGCCTGATCTTCAGCGCCAGTATCCGGTGAAGGACTGACCGCAGCCGGAGGCGGGGTGCCTGAAGCAGGGTTTGCTTCCTCGGCGGGCAGCGGATCAGCGACGGATGGCTCGGATACTGCTGTCGAAGGGGCCACGCCGGGACTGGCATTGAGCTCGGTCAACTCGGCGAGCTGCGGGTCTTCGGTCACATCAACCGCCACCACCGGCTCCGGCAGCTCCAGCACAGTCGTCAACGGCTCTTCCTGGCGCTCACCCATGAACCAGGCAAAGCCAATCCCGACGGCAACCAGAAGGATGGCGACCAGCGATTTGAACGGAAGCGCTGCTCGACGGGTCGTGACCGGCGACTCCTGATCGTCCATGGCCTCGGCCATGGATTGCCTGGCAGCCTGGTTGATACGCCCGGGCCAGCCCCCACTATGACGATGGATCCACTGCACCTGCTCTTCATCCAGCAACTCGATGCCCTGCCCGGCAGCCTCAAGGCGCTGGGCCAGATAGTCACGGGTCTCTTCGGCGGTGTAGGGCTGGAGGGGTATCAGATGCAGCCACTCTGCACCCTCCTCGTCCGCGCTGATGCGGTCGAGCATCGGCTGGATGCTGTCATCGGCAAACAGAAAGATACGCAGGGGGGCATCGCTCTCGGTTACGCGGCTGAGGTCCACCAGTTCCTGAAGGGCTTCCTGCTCCAGCAGATGGGCATCGTCAATGATCAGGTACAGATTGACGCCGGTTTCCTGCAATTGGGCTGCCCGCACCAGGAGCGACCGTGCGTCCCGGCCACTGGCGTTGACTGCCTGACTGAAGAAGGAAGTCAGGGCGGCAGCGCCGGCGGACTCGCGCGCGGTAGTGACCACGCACTGGGTGGTATCCTTGTTGCTGCTCGCCACCAATACCTGACGGAGCAAGGTCTTGCCGCTGCCCTCAGGGCCGGTAACCAACAGCACCTGATCGCCGAAACGGGCCAGGTGATGCAGTTGGGCAAGCACCGTCTTGCGTTGCGGAGTAAAGAACTTGAAACCCGGTGTACGCGCGGCGAAGGGGTCATGGGCAAGCTGGTAATACTCTTCGAGACTTTCAGCGCCGCTCAACGCGTTCATGCTGTCTTCCTGTCTGTCTATCATGATTGATTCTGCGCAAGAGTCTGTTGCAAGGTCGTTGTTTCGAAATCAGCGGTCACTACCGCCTCGCCAATGGCCTGGAGCAGTACCAGCCGCAACTGGCCATCCAGCACCTTCTTGTCCACGGCCATCAAATCCATGAAGTCCTGCGGACTCATCGAGGATGGCGGAATGATCGGAAGTCCGGCCGAGGCGATAATCGCTGTGCCACGCTCCGCTGCAGCGGCATCGATCCAGCCAAGACGCCTGGACATGTCCAGAGCCATGGCCATGCCTGCACCCACCGCCTCGCCATGCAGCCATTGCCCGTACCCCTGATGCGCTTCTATGGCGTGGCCAAATGTATGCCCCAGATTGAGGATCGCCCGCACCCCGCCCTCGCGTTCGTCGGCCGCTACCACCTCGGCCTTGATCGCGCAGGAACGTGCAATGGCCTCGGTGACCAGGTCCTGGTCCGGCTTGCGCAGACCTTGCATATGCTCTTCCAGCCAGTCGAGGAATGCGGCGTCTCTGATCAGGCCGTACTTGATGACCTCGGCCAGGCCCGCGCTGACCTCCCGGGCCGGCAACGAAGCCAGGGTCGCAGTATCGATGATGACGGCCTGGGGCTGATAGAAAGCGCCAAGCATATTCTTGCCTGCCGGGTGATTGATGCCGGTCTTGCCGCCAACGGATGAATCCACCTGCGACAGCAGCGTGGTGGGTACCTGGATGAAGTCGACACCGCGCTGGTAGCAGGCGGCGGCGAATCCGGTCATGTCGCCGATCACCCCGCCTCCCAGCGCAATCAGCGTGGTTCTTCGATCATGCCTGGCCGCGAGCAGGGCATCGAATATCTGCTGGAGGGTAGCCCAGTTCTTGTAGGCTTCACCGGTAGGCAATGTGACAGAAATGAGCTGATAGCCTTCAAGGGTATTGCGGAGCGTCTCCAGATAGAGCGGCGCCACCGTGTCATCGGTAACGACGCACACCTGTTTCCCGGCGATATGGGGGGTGAACAGCTCCCGCTGCTCCAACAGTCCCGAACCTATGAAAATCGGGTAGCTGCGATCACCCAGCTCGACCGTCAGTTGCTGCATATCAATTTCTCCCAAGCGAATCCGGCAAGAATACAACACAGCACCCGGGTCTGGGCAATCAGCATCTATATCGGAGCTGTGCAGAGGGAGGGAATAACCTCAGGAGTCGGCTTCAAGCAGGCGCGCCACGATGGTATTGACCACTACCTTGGGGCCGCGCTGATCCGTGTCGATGATGATATCCGCGATTTCCCGATACAAGGGATCACGCCTGGCCATCAGGTCACGCAGTACCCGCTCCGGATCGGCGTTGAGCAGGAGAGGACGCTGTCGATCCTTGGCAGTGCGCTGCAGCTGCTGATCAACGCTGGTGCGTAGATAGACCACCAGGCCATTACCAGCCAGAGCGCGGCGATTGGCCTCACGCATGACAACGCCGCCGCCGGTGGCGAGTACGATACCCTTCTCGGTCACCAGCTCGGCAATCATGGCCTCTTCACGCTGCCGGAACCCTTCCTCCCCTTCCACATCAAATATCCATGGAATATCTGCGCCGGTTCGCGCTTCTATTTCACGGTCGGAATCCTTGAAAGGGTACTTGAGTTCCTTGGCAAGCAACCGCCCGATGGTGCTCTTACCTGCTCCCATCGGGCCTACTAGAAAGACGTTGCGCAATGCGATTACCTTGCCACGGTAATCGCGCCGTTCTTGATGATACGGGGGGTCAGGAAGATCAGCAGTTCGGACTTGGTTTCCGACGTAACATCGCGACGGAAGACTTTGCCAAGCACAGGCAGGTCACCCAGGAAGGGCACTTTCATCTGACTGTTCTGCGTCTCACTGGAGAACACGCCACCGATCACGATGGTTTCACCATCGCCCACCAGAATCTTGGCATTCACCTCGTTCTTGCGGATAGTCGGTACACCATTCACTTCATTGGTGAAGTCCGGCTCGTCCTTGGTCACGATCACCTCCATGATCACCTGATTGTCAGGCGTGATCTGGGGGGTAACCTCCAGGGACAGTACAGCTTCGGCAAAAGCTGTGGTGGTCGCCCCGCTGGAACTGGCTTCCTGATAGGGGATTTCCGAACCCTTGAGGATCTTCGCGGTTTCCTTGTCGGAGGTGACTACCTTCGGCTGGGAAATGATCTCGCCGTTGCCGGTACTTTCCATTGCCGACAGTTGCAGATCAAGGATGGCGTTATTGGTTATGAACCCGATACCGATCCCTGAGGATGCTCCGATAACACCCATATCAACAAACGGTGCATTAACTGCCGGGGTAGGCATCGCTGCCCCGCCGCCAGGACTACGACCAAACACTTCATAACGATCACCCAGATCGATACTACCACCCCAACGGACCCCAAGCGCCTTATCAAAACCAACGTTGGCCTCTACGATCCGCGCCTCAATCATCACCTGACGGACCGGTATATCGATCTGGGTAATGATGCGGCGCAATTCATCAATACGCTCCTGCGTCAGGGTAACCAGCAGACTGTTGGTACGGTCATCGTAGATCACCGAGCCGCGCATATCATCCTTTAACGTTCCGGCATTGGCAGTGTCTTCGTACAAACTGGCTACATCGGAGGCCTTCGCATAATTGAGCTGGATGATTTCCTTGCGCAGCGGTGCCAGTTCAGCCACCTGCTTTTTGGCTTCCAGCTCCTGACGCTCACGTGCTGCAATTTCGTCTGCTGGCGCTACCAGCAGAACATTGCCAACCTTGCGCTTGTCGAGCCCCTTGGTCTTGAGCACAAGATCAAGCGCCTGATCCCAGGGAACATTCTGCAACCGCAGCGTGATGCTGCCCTGAACAGTATCACTGGCCACCAGATTCAGATCGGTAAAGTCAGCGATCAGCTGAAGGACCGAACGCACTTCGATATCCTGAAAATTCAAGGACAACTTCTCGCCGGTATAGGCGAAGTCCTCGGCACGACGCTGCTCGGCCTCGGTCCGGCTAAGCGGCTTGAAGCTCACGATCAGGCGGTTATCCGTCTGATACACCAGATGCTCATAGAAACCGCTGGGCTCGATCGTGATCGATGCGCTCCCGTTGTTGCTATTGGCGCTGACAAAGTTCACTGGCGTGGCAAAGTCGGTTACGTCCAGACGCACCCGCAGCGCATCCGGCAGCTCGGTATTGGGGAAGTTGAGGCGAATCTTGCCGCCCTGTTCCTGCACATCCACGCGGACCGTGGGATCAGACAAGTCGACAACCACATTGCCCTCTCCCTGATCACCGCGCTGGAAATCAAGACCCTGAATGGCCGAGCCGCTCATTGCCGGGCTACTGACCACCGGCTCGGAGGATGCACGCCAGTCGGCGGGTACTGCTGCAACCGAGACAGGCGCAACCACGGCCGCCGGAGCGGCTGCGTAGCCAGGTGCGCTGCTGGCTCCCACCAGCACGTAAAGATCATTGCCATCCGTGCGAGTGGTATAAGGCACCAGACTGTCGAGATTGATAATCAGACGGGTACGATCATTTGCCTCAACCACGGTCAGGCTGCGCGCATTGCCCATGCCGAGTTCGCGATTGCGAGCGTCCAGTTGACTACTCACGCCGGGCAGATCGATAGCGATCCGAGCAGGCTGCTCGATGGTATACCCTTTCGGTGTTGTCAGGACCGGCTCATCAAAAGTCAACTTGAGCTCAACGCGCTCGCCTGGCAGTGACGCGACGTCGAGGTTCTGGAGGTTGGCCGCCAGGGCCAGCGGGCTCAGCAATGCCATAACGGCTGCGAGCGTAATTTTACTGGTTAGAGGCATTTGATTGCGTTCCACGCTTGACTGTTTACAGTTCATGATTTCTCTCCCTGGTTGACTTATCCGCGCTCAGGCAAGCCGAGCGTTCGCGGG
>JAESUC010000013.1 GCA_016763285.1 Pseudomonas sp. | reverse complement strand
TCCAAGGCCCGGATGCAGCGCTTCGAGGAGCTGCAGTCACAGGAATTCCAGAAGCGTAGCGAAACCAACGAAATCTACATTCCAGCCGGTCCGCGCCTGGGCGACAAGGTGATTGAGTTCAATCACGTGAGCAAGGGCTATGGTGACCGCGTACTGATCGACGACCTGACCTTCGCTGTCCCCAAGGGGGCCATCATCGGAGTCATCGGTGGTAACGGGGCGGGCAAGTCGACCCTGTTCCGCATGATCACCGGCAAGGAACAGCCCGACAGCGGCGAAATCGTGACCGGCGAAACGGTGGAAATTGCCAGTGTCGACCAGAGCCGTGACGAGCTCGACGGCAAGAAAACCGTCTGGGAGCAGGTCTCCGACGGCTTTGACATGATCAAGGTGGGCAACTACGAGGTGCCGTCGCGCGGTTACGTGGGACGCTTCAACTTCAAGGGTGCGGATCAGCAGAAATTCGTCAAGGATCTTTCCGGCGGGGAGCGCGGCCGCCTGCATATGGCCCTGACGCTGAAGAAAGGCGCCAACGTGCTGCTGCTCGATGAACCGTCCAACGATCTTGACGTGGAAACCCTACGGGCGCTGGAAGAAGCCCTGCTCGACTTTCCCGGTTCAGCCATTGTGATTTCGCACGATCGCTGGTTCCTGGATCGTATCGCCACGCATATCCTGTCCTACGAGGACGAAGGCAAGGTCAGCTTCTTCGAGGGCAACTACACCGAGTTCGAGGCCGACCGCAAGAAGCGCCTCGGTGAGGCCGCCGCCCAGCCGCACCGGGTGCGCTACAAGAAACTGGCCTGAGGCGGGATAGCCCTCACCCGGAGTACCCTGCAGCCCGCCTTCTGGCGGGCTGCTTGCATCTGCACCCCCTTGGCCGCCTAGCGTAACGGTACAGCCACGCGCCTCCCTTTTGTTGCCAGTTGTTTTCCCTCGCCGGCCGTCCCTGCAGGCTCTGCTAGAGTTTGTGCATTCACGGTACCGAGGAGCCAGACATGCGTCACTCGCTGAGCGACTATCTGAAGAAAATGCAGGAACGCGACGCCGATCAGCCCGAGTTCCATCAGGCGGTGGCAGAGGTGCTCGACAGCCTCTGGCCGTTTCTGGAAGAAACCCCGCAGTATTTCGAAAACGGCATCATCGACCGGTTGATCGAACCCGAGCGCACCGTGATTTTCCGCGTTCCCTGGGTGGACGATGATGGCGAGGTCAGGGTCAACCGTGGCTACCGCGTGCAGATGAACAGCGCCATAGGCCCCTATAAAGGCGGACTGCGCTTTCACCCATCGGTAGACCTGGGCGTGCTGAAGTTTCTGGCGTTCGAGCAGGTGTTCAAGAACGCCCTGACCACGCTGCCCCTGGGCGGCGCCAAGGGAGGAGCGGACTTTGATCCCAAGGGCAGAAGTGACGGCGAAGTGATGCGCTTCTGCCAGGCCTTCATGACCGAACTGACTCGCCATATAGGGGAAGACCTGGATGTACCCGCCGGTGACATTGGCGTCGGCCCGCGGGAGATCGGCTATCTGTATGGCCAGTATCGACGCATGACCAACGGCAACACCTCCGCCCTCACCGGCAAGGGCCAGAGCTACGGCGGCAGCCTGCTGCGAACGGAAGCGACCGGTTATGGCGTGGTCTACTTCACCCGCGAGATGCTCAATACCCGGGGCGCCGGTATCGAGGGCCAGCGCGTAGCGGTCTCCGGCTCAGGCAATGTTGCCCAGCATGCGGTATGCAAACTGTTGCAGCTCGGTGCAATAGTGGTTTCGATGTCCGACTCCAACGGCACCCTGCACTGCCCGCAGGGCCTGTCTTCGGATCAGTGGCAGGCGGTAGTCGATCTGAAAAAAGGCAGTCGGGGCAGCCTCGAGGAACTGGGGCACATTGAGGGCGCGGAGTTCCTGCCGGGCTGCAGTCCCTGGCAGCTGGAATGCGATATAGCCATGCCCTGCGCAACCCAGAATGAGCTGGACGAAGACGACGCACGGGGCCTGCTCGACAACGGCTGCCAGTGCGTTGTCGAGGGCGCCAACATGCCCTCTTCCAACGGGGCCATCAGCCTTTTTCGCGAAGCACGCATACTCTTCGGGCCGGGCAAGGCAGCGAATGCCGGCGGCGTCGCTGTCAGCGGCCTGGAAATGTCACAGAACGCCATGCATCTGCGCTGGAACGAAAAGGAAATAGACGATCGCCTGCAGGACATCATGCAATGCATCCACCAGGCCTGCGTGCAATCGGGGAAACAGGACGAGGACTATATCGACTACGTCAAGGGAGCCAATCTGGCCGGATTTACCAAGGTCGCGCAGGCCATGCTTGCACAAGGTGTGATATGACAGCGCCAATTGGGGCTATAGTATGGGGTACACATACCCCGCCAAGGCAACAACATGAGTGAAGACCGCCGCCGTTTTACCCGCGTCCCCTTTGACGCTCGAACTCTACTGCGTCAGGACGGGGTGGATATCGAGGTGCAACTGGTGGACCTGTCGCTGCACGGCCTGCTGGTGCTCGAGCCGGAGCGCTGGGATCACGTCAGTGAAGATGCCCAGTTCAATGCCGTGATCGAACTGGCGGAAGGCAGTCAGATCCGCATGGACGTCCATCTCGCCCACGCGGAAGAAGGCCTGCTCGGCTTCGAATGCGACTACATCGATCTGGATTCGATCAGCCATCTCAAGCGCCTGATAGCGCTCAATACCGGTGATGAAAAATTGCTGGAGCGAGAACTGGGCGGCCTGCTCTGATCAGTCGAAAATGGCCGACAGGGCCTCGTCCAGCCGCGTGACCCCGATCACCTGCATGCCCTTGGGGCTCTCCCTGGGCGCATTGGCCTTGGGTACGATGGCCCGGGTGAAACCATGTTTTGCGGCCTCCTTCAGGCGTTCCTGACCACTGGGCACCGGGCGTATCTCGCCCGACAGCCCGAGCTCCCCGAATACCATCAGATCCATCGGCAAAGGGCGATCGCGCAGGCTCGACATGACTGCCGCCAGCAACGCCAGATCCACGGCTGTTTCCAGCACCTTGACGCCACCCACTACATTGACGAATACGTCCTGGTCGTAGGTTGCCACCCCGCCATGGCGATGCAAGACAGCCAGCAGCATGGCCAGACGATTCTGATCCAGGCCCAGCGTGACCCGCCTCGGATTGCCCAGGTGCGAGGTATCCACCAGCGCCTGTACCTCCACCAGCATCGGTCGGGACCCCTCCCAGGTGGACATGACGACGCTACCGGGAATAGGCGTTTCGTAGCGCGAGAGAAAGATCGCCGACGGGTTGGAGACTTCCTTGAGGCCCTTGTCCGTCATGGCGAACACGCCGAGTTCGTTCACCGCGCCAAAGCGATTCTTCACCGCCCGCAGCATCCGCAGCCTGCCGTCAGCCTCACCTTCGAAATACAGTACCGTATCGACCATATGCTCAAGCACGCGCGGTCCGGCCAGGGAGCCTTCCTTGGTCACGTGACCTACCAGAAAGATGGCAGTACCGCTCTGTTTGGCATAGCGCACCAGCAAGGCCGCGCTTTCGCGCACCTGGGCAACGCCACCCGGCGCAGACTGCAACTGCTCGGTAAAGATCGTCTGGATCGAATCCACTACCATGACCCGCGGCTTCTCCACGCGGGCGGTAGCGATGATGCTTTCGATGCAGGTCTCGGTCATCACCCGCAGGCGCTCCTCCGGCAACCCCAGGCGCCTGGCACGCATGGCGACCTGCTGCTGTGACTCCTCCCCGGTCACATAGAGCGCCGGCATGCTTTCGGCCAGCTGGCACAGGGTCTGCAACAGGATGGTCGACTTGCCGATACCCGGATCCCCCCCGATCAGCACGACCGAACCGGTGACCAGCCCACCGCCAAGCACCCGGTCCAGCTCGGAGGACCCGCTCGGCTGACGTGGCACCTCCTCGGTCGAGACCTCCGCCAGGGTACGCACCTGCGCCGCCTGACCGGCCCAATGCCCGGACCGGCCGGCTGCGGAACCCGTGCCGCCGGTCGGCGTGATGTCGACGACCGTTTCGACCAAGGTGTTCCAGGCCTGACATTCGCCACACTGGCCGGCCCACTTCGAAAAGGTGGCGCCACACTCGGTGCAACCATAGATACGCTTGTTTTTTGCCATCGGGCTCCCCGGGGGTGAAACAAAGATGCTACTTTCCAAGCAGGATTTCGGGCTATCCAGTCGATTGGCTCAACAGGCCAATGGCCAGCATTCCTATCGACTATACTCTGCCCGTATGTGAACAAGAGACCATTGTATGCCGACCGAGATTGAAATTCCCAAACCGTGCAAGGCCTGTCAGGAAAACGAGCCGCTGTGCTTCGATTTCACCATGGCCTTTCAACCGATCGTGGATACCCGCGACAACAGTGTCTTCGCCTACGAAGCCCTGATTCGCGGCACCGACGGCGCCGGCGCGGCCAGCATGTTGTCGAAGGTCAATGAGGACAACCGCTATGTCTTCGACCAGTCCTGCCGGGTCAAGGCGGTTGAGCTGGCCTCGCGATTGAAGATTCCCTGCTTTATCAGCATCAACTTCCTGCCCAATGCGGTCTACCAGGCGGCCACCTGTATCCGCGCAACCCTCGAGGCAGCGCGTCGCTACAATTTTCCAACCAACCGGCTGATATTCGAAATCACCGAGAACGAGCGACTGGTCGACAAGGAGCACCTCAAGAGCATCATCAAGGAGTACAAGCGCCAGGGGTTCAAGACCGCGATTGATGACTTTGGTGCCGGTTACTCGGGCCTCAACCTGCTTGCCGAATTCCAGCCGGATATCATCAAGCTGGATATGGACATTGTGCGCGATATCGACCGTGATCCGGTCAGGCAGGCTATCGTGCAGGGCATCCTCGGCGTCTGCAAGGCGTTGAACATCGATGTGATCGCCGAGGGTATCGAGAGTCGGGAAGAGCTGGAGATACTCAGATCCATGGGTGTTTTCCTGTTTCAGGGCTACCTGTTCGCCAAGCCCGGGTTCGAACACCTACCCGAGATCCACTGGCCCGCCAATGCCTGACAAAGCCCGCTCCGACAAGGAACAGCTTGAGCAACTCAATGAGCAGTTGCTCGAAGCCCAGTACGAGCTGCGCAAGGCCGGCAAGGGGCCCATTCTGTTGCTGATTGGCGGTAACGACTTCGCCGGCAAGGCCGAGGTGCTGGATACCTTCTACGGCTGGCTGGACAACCGCTTTCTCAACACCCGCGCATTCCCCCTGCCCCGGGGCCTTGAACAGCAGATGCCCCCTTTCTGGCGCTATTTCCGCACACTGCCCCTGGCGGGCGAGATTGGCTTCTACCTGGGCGCCTGGTATCACCAGCCGATACGCGAAGTCAGCCTTGGCCAGATCACGGCAGAAGCCTACCAGCAGCAGTTGCAGGATATCCTGCGCTTCGAACAGATGCTGGTGCATGAAGGCGCGACGGTGATCAAGCTATGGCTGGATCTGGAGAGTGGCGACTGCGGGAGTCGGGCCGACCAATCGTCTGCCCCTACCGAGGTGGCGATGCGCGAGTGGAGCGATTTCGATGGCGATGCATTTGATCGTGTGCGGGACGCAGTCCGCCAGGCCAGCGACATCACCTCGGCAGAGGGCGCACCCTGGATCCAGGTGGACGGTGCTGAGTCCCGCGCACGGGACCTGCAGATTGGCCGTCTGTTACTCGGGGCGATCCGCACCCAGCTGCAAAGCCATCTGCCGGATACTGCCGGGCGTCCGCACAGCTGGATCCCCTCGGCCCGGGCACGCCTGGACGAGCTGGATTATGGCCAGCAGCTGGACAAGGACGAATACCAGCAACAGCTCGATCATTACCAGAATCTGCTCAGAACGCTGATCAGGCATCCCGATTTCGCCCATCGCAGCCTGCTGCTGGTATTTGAGGGCACCGATGCCGCCGGCAAGGGTGGCACCATCCGGCGTATAACCCAGTGCCTGGATCCGCGTTATTTTCGGGTGCATGGTACGCGCGCACCCACCGACGAGGAGCGGCTGCAACCTTACCTGATGCGATTCTGGCGGCGTATTCCCGCACCCGGGACCATCGTGGTCTTCGATCGCAGCTACTACGGCCGGGTATTGGTCGAGCGCGTCGAGGGATTTTGCACACCGCCCCAGTGGCAGCGTGCCTACGGCGAGATCAATGACTTCGAGCAGCAACTGAAGCAGGCCGGCACCCTGGTCATCAAGTTCTGGCTGGCCATCAGCGCACAGGAGCAGCTCGACCGCTTCCAGGCCCGGGAGAACTCGCCGCTCAAGCGCTACAAGCTGACAGAGGAAGACTGGCGCAACCGCAAGCAATGGCCGGCCTACCGCGAGGCGGTGCATGACATGCTCGAGTTTACTGACCGCACCGAGGCTCCCTGGCATGTCATATCCAGCGAAGACAAGCGCCATGGTCGTATCCAGGCATTGAAAATCGTTTGCGAAACGCTGCAACACGCGCTCAAATAGGCGCAGCTACCACTTCAGGGAAGCCCTACAAAGGACAAGTTGCCATGCGTTTACTTCACGAGTTCAAAGCGTTTGCAATGCGGGGAAATGTTGTCGAGATGGCGATCGGCATCATCATCGGTGCCGCCTTCGGCAAGGTGGTGTCATCATTTGTCGCCAACGTGGCAATGCCGCCACTGGGCCTGCTTATCGGCGGGGTCGACTTTGCCGATCTGGCGATCGTACTGCGCGAGGCGCAGGGTGAATTGCCTGCAGTAACCCTGGGCTATGGCCTGTTCATCCAGAGCATTGTCGATTTCCTGATTGTGGCAGCGGCCATCTTCGTCGCCATCAAGGTCATGAACAACCTCAAGCGTGAAGAAGTCGAAGAACCCGCACCGCCGCCAGTGGAAACCCTCAGCAAGCAGGAAATACTGCTCGGCGAGATCCGCGACCTGCTTCAGCAGCAGCGCCAGTAACAGCGGACGGAGACGGGGGCAACTGGGGTATACTGCGGGCCGTCATACAGACTCGACCCACCCACAGCGGCAGACCCATGCAAACATGTTCCACGGCGTTCGGCTCCCTTGAGCTCGAACGCTACCCCGTCACCGGCAACCCCACCCTGCAAGCCTTTGACACGGCAGATGTATACCTGCTTCAGGCCCTGGCCGAGCAACCCGCCGGCGATCTGCCGGTGCTGGTGATCAACGACCATTTCGGTACTCTGGCCTGCGCCCTGGCCTCGGCCAATCCGCAGCACAAACCGCACAGCTGGAGTGACTCCGAGCTGGCCCGCCTGGCGCTTCAGGCGAATCTGGCCCATAACGGTCTTGCCGCGGATGCGGTGCAGTTCATCGACAGCCAGCAGCTGCCACCGGGCCCTTACAGCCAGGTGCTGATCCGGGTGCCCAAGAGCCTGGCCTTGATGGAAGATCAGCTCGCACGCCTGCGTACGCAGCTGACCGGCGATGCCGTCGTCATCGCCGGCGCGATGCTCAAGCATCTGCCCCACGCGGCGGGGGACCTGCTGGCCAGGCATATCGGGCCCTACCAGGCCTCTCTGGCCTGGAAAAAGGCACGTCTGCTCACTGCCAGATACGATCAGGCCATGGCCGCCGCCGAGCCTGAACTGACGACCCGCTACCCACTGCCTGGCGGCGATATCGAACTGACGAATCTGCCTGGGGTGTTTTCCCGCGACAAGCTGGATAACGGTACGCGCCTGCTACTCGAGACGGTACCCACCGGCATGGCTGACAAGCGGATCATTGATCTGGGTTGCGGCAACGGAGCCCTGGGCATCCGGGCCGCCCAGCTCAACCCCGAGGCGCAGCTGGTGTTTGTCGACGAGTCGCACGCGGCGATCGCCTCGGCCCGCATGAATTTCCAGAAAACCTTTCCCGGCCGCGCAGCGGAATTTCTGGTCAGCGACGGCCTCACGGACATCGCACCGGCCAGTGCAGCACTGGTGCTGTGCAATCCACCCTTCCACCAGCAGCAGGCGGTCGGCGATGAAATGGCCAAACGACTGTTTGCCCAAAGCAGCGAAGCGTTGCAATCCGATGGCAGCCTTATGGTCGTCGGCAATCGCCACCTGGGTTATCACGTCAAGCTGCGCAGTGCCTTTGACCGGGTCGAGCAGCTGGCGGCGAATCCCAAGTTCGTGGTGCTCAAGGCCAGCCGCTGAGCGCAGGGTCAGGGCAAAGGGATATTCTTGCTCCGGCGGCAACGCTCGGAGCAATACCTGACCTCGTCCCAGCAACGTGCCCATTTCTTGCGCCAGCTGAAAGGCAGACCACAGCGCGCACAGCTCTTGCTTGCCAGATCACCCTTGCGCTTCACAGCGCCTCGCCGTTATCCAGTCGTTGCAACAGCGTCTCGCCCCAGTCCCAGAGCGCCTTCTGACTCTTGTCGGTCATGCGGTCGAGATTGCCGTAGATCATCTTCATGCGGTGGTTGGTACCGAACTGCTCCCGGTGACGCATCAGAAAATGCCAGTAGAGTGAATTGAACGGGCAGGCCTTCTCTCCGGTTTTTTCGGTGACCTTGTAGCTGCAGCTCTGGCAGTGGTTGGACATGCGCTTGATGTACTGGCCGCTCGAGCAGTAGGGTTTCGATCCCAGATAACCGCCATCGGCATGCATCACCATGCCCAGGGTATTGGGCAGCTCGACCCAATCGAACGCATCCATGTAGACCGCCAGATACCAGTCACAGATCTGTTTGGGCTCGATGCCCGCCAGCAGTGCAAAGTTGCCGGTGACCATCAGCCTCTGGATATGGTGCGCATAGGCATGTTCCAGGGTCTGGCCTATGGCTTGCTGCATGCAGCGCATGCGGGTCTTCCCGGTCCAGTAGAACGCCGGCAGGTCGCGCCGGTTGCCCAGACTGTTGTTATCCGCGTAATCCGGCATCAGCAACCAGTAGATACCGCGCACATACTCGCGCCAGCCGAGTATCTGACGGATAAAACCCTCGGCGGCATTCAGCGGGATGTCACCGGCCCGATAGGCCGCCTGGACATCCAGGCATACGCGACGCGGGTCAAGCAGGCCGATATTCATCGCCGCAGCAATGCGCGCATGGAAAAGGTAGGGCTGATGGTCCGCCATGGCGTCCTGATAGTCGCCAAAATGCGGCATGCCCTGGTCCAGGAAAGTGCTCCAGAGCCGTTCAGCCTGTTCTGCAGTAACCGGGTAATCGAAACCCGCCAGCGTGCCGTAGTGGCTCTGGAAATGCTCGGCTACCAGGCGGCTCACCTCCTGCGTGATCCCGTCCTCGGCGAACTCAGGCTGCGCAGGAATCTCGGTATTGTCGGGAAGTGCCTTGCGGTTTTCCGCGTCGAGGTTCCAGCTGCCTCCCTCCGGGCCGCCGTCAGGGTCAAGCAGCAACCGCGTGTGCTTGCGCATCTCCCGGTAGAAGAACTCCATACGCAGTTGTTTGCGGTCCCCGGCCCAGGTCCGGAAGGCTTCATGGCTGCAGAAGAACCGGTCGTCTTCGAGCAACTGCAGTTCCGGCCAGGCTTCCCGGGCGCCGCGAAATGCCGCCAGCAGACGCCATTCGCCGGGCTCGCAGAGCAGGATGCAGTCTGGCTTTAGACGTTCGCGCGCCCTGCCCAGCTCTCCGGTCAGGGTGCCCGTATTGTCGCTGTCATCCAGACGGATGTAGTCAACCGAGAAGCCGCGCTCCCGCAACTCGCCAGCAAAGTGCCGCATTGCCGAGAGGATGAAGAGAATCTTCTTCGGGTGGTGGGCAACGTAGGTACCCTCCTCCATGACTTCGGCCATCAGGATCCTGTCGGTACCGGGATCGGCATCGCGCAGGCTTGTCAGGTCATGACTGAGCTGGTCGCCCAGAACCAGGATGAGGTTGCCGGTCATGGCCGCAACGGGTAGGTCAAACGCATCGCCGGCGCCCGGTTCTCGGCATTGAAGCCGGGACCGATCTCGTCGTAGACGTTGTTGTGCACCAGGTCGATGGTTTCAAGGGGAACGTCAAACAGCGCCCTGCGGGCCTGCTCGAAGGAACGGAATGTCCAGGGTCGGGAGTCGCCAAGCTGCTTCTTGAGCATCTGGCTGCCATCGTCGGTGACAGCCTCCACCAGATAGATCGATCCTTCGTGGGACAGGACGTTGAGTTCGACAACCCCGCCCTGACCGGCCAGTTCCTGCAACTGTTCAAGCGTCATCAGCCATCTCCGTAACAACCGTTCGGCAAACTATACCGGGGCCCGGAATGACGCTCCATTCAGAGGTGTTACATATTGTCCTTTTTTGCCAGGACCGCGCTCTCTGCCTTGGCAATCTTGTCCAGCAGCCCCATGCCGAAAGCGGACACAACGAATGTCATGTGAATGATCACGTACCACATCATCTTGTCATTCGGAATATTCTGGGCGTTCATGAACACCTTGAGCAGGTGGATGGAGGAAATCGCCACAATGGAAGCAGCCACCTTCATTTTCAGCGAGCTGGAATCCATCTTGCCTAGCCAGCTCAACTTTTCCTGGCCCTCGCGTATATCCAGCTGGGAGACAAAGTTCTCATAGCCCGAGATCATCACCATGACCAACAACCCGCCCACCAGCGCCATGTCTACCAGCGACAGCACCACCAATATGAGATCAGCCTCGGCAATCGCGAACAGATTGGGGACAAGATGTATCACCTCCTGAAAAAATTTGACGGCCAATGCAAACAGCGCCAGGGACAGGCCCAGATAAATCGGGGCAAGGATCCAGCGAGCTGCATACAAAAGCGTTTCCAGAGCACGTTCCATTCTGATGGGTACCTTATTTGTTTATGAATCCGGCATGCAGATTTGCATGCCATGAAGTTGTTCACAGTTATTGTGGATAAGTCTGTGGGCAGCACGAGATAAACATGCTGCAGCCCCTGCCAGCGCGGCGAACCGCGCCATAGTACAAAAAACAGACAGCGTTCGATACGCGCCATTCAAACACTTGTTGGCCACCGAATCATGGTGCCTGCAGCTGGACAAGGCATCGATTTCATGATCGGGATCCGGTCCCGCCTCCCTGACAAGTCTGGGGGATTGACAATTCCGAAACACGTCTCCACCGGCCATCTCGTCCACACGATCTGTGGATAACTCTGTTAACAAACCCGGGAAACTCTGCTCTGCAGCTTGCCCTTTCTGACCTGCGCACGATTGTTCACCGAGTGATCAGACGCGACCGCGCGGTTTCGCTTCGGTCTGATCGGTCCCGTGGCCACCCTCATCCTCGCGCTGCAACTCGGCGATCTCCCGCAGGCGACCGACCACGCGTGCGTTGATCGTACCTTCGGGGAAATGACCCTTGTCATCCGCCACACCGGTTTCCTGCCCGGCCAGCAGACCCATTGCCTGATCAACCTGACTCACCGCATAGATGTTGAACAGACCGGCTTTCACCGCATCCAGCACACTCTGATCCAGCATGAGATTGGGCACGTTGGACCGTGGAATGATGGCGCCCTGTTCGCCGGTCAGACCGCGGGCGAGACAGAGCCGGAAGAACCCTTCGATCTTCTCGTTGACACCGCCCACCGCCTGCACCTCGCCAAACTGGTTGATCGAGCCGGTGATGGCGAAGCCCTGCTTGAGTGGCGTGCGTGACAACGCGGACATCAGTGCGCAGACCTCACCGAGCGAGGCGCTGTCACCGTCCACATAGCCGTAGGACTGCTCCAGTGCGATGCTGGCCGAAATCTCCAGGGGGAAATGCTGTGCATAGCGACTGCCCAGGTACCCGGTCAGGATCATTACGCCCTTGGAATGGATCGGCTGGCCAAGCTCCACTTCCCGTTCGATGTCCACGATTCCGCTTCCGCCCGGATACACGGTCGCGCTGATGCGCGCCGGCACGCCGAACACCGAGTCACCCACCTCGAGCACCGTCAGTCCGTTGCATTTGCCCACCTCGGCGCCGTCGGTATCGATCAGTATCACACCCGACAGCATGTCCTCGCGGATGCGCGCACTGACCCTGCCAGTGCGGGTCTCCTTGGCCTGCAGCGCCCGTTCGATATGAGCGGTATCGGTCAGCGGATCGCCGGCCAGTTGCCGGGTAAAGTCTGCTTCTGCCACCAGCTGAAAAATATCACTGATACGGGCAGAGAGGCGGTGCTGATGCTCGGCCAGCCGGGCACTATGGGTCATCACCCGGGCTACCGCAGCGGCAGTAAGCGGCGCCAGCCCCTCTTCGGAGGTGCGCGTCTTCAATAGCTGAGCCATGCTTTCGATGCTTTCGGCATTGCGGGGCAGATCCTCGTCAAAATCTACCAGCACGCGAAACATTTCCTGGAAGTCCGGATCCAGGTCCTGCAGGGTGTAGTACAGGTGCCGCGAACCGATGATGACGACCTTCACCGAAAGGGGAATGACCTCCGGGGTCAGAGTGACCGTGGTCAGGCGCCCCATATCGGCCCAGGGGGACTCCATTTTCAACTGTCGCGACTGCAAGGCGCGCTTGAGGGCATCCCAGACGAAGGGCTCACCCAGCAGTTTCTCTGCCTCGAGTACCAGATAGCCACCGTTGGCACGGTGCAACGCACCCGGACGAATATGCCGGTAGCTGGTAATCAGTGCGCCCTGCTCGGAACTGTATTCGATACGACCGAACAGGTTGTCGTAGGAGGGATGCGGTTCATGCACCACCGGCGCGCCGCCGCTGTCGGCATGGCCGACTATCAGGCTGGGACAGTATTGCTCGGTCAGCAACTGCTTCTTGTAGGCCTCAGGCCGCGGCTCCAGGGCCCGCTCATCGACCAGTAGCTCGATGACGGTCTTGAGCAGGTTCTGGCGTACCAGCTGGAGATAGTCGCAGACTGCACTGTTACCGCTGTATTGCTCCAGCAGGGGCTCGAGAATCGGCTTGATCGAGTCGGTGATGGTCTGTTCGTTGAGTTCGCGCAACTGGTTGCTGGACTCGCGCTTCCATTGCGGCAGGCTGGACAGGGCCTCGTTGAGTACTTCCTCGAGGGTGGCGATATCCACATGGAAGCGCTCACGCTCTTCCTCCGGCAACTGGGCGAACTCCGCCTCGTCCAGGGCCTTGCCATCCTTCATCGGCGTGAAGGCTATATTCTGCGCATCGCGGTACACCGCAATATTCTTTTCCAGCGCCTTGCGCTCCACCGAATCAATGGCCCGGTCATAACGCTGGTTGAAACCGCGATCGATGGCGCTCTTCTTCTG
>JAESUC010000114.1 GCA_016763285.1 Pseudomonas sp. | reverse complement strand
TAGCTGGTCCGTGCGTGGCCCGGCGGGGTCGCCAGGGAACTGCCGCGCAATACCATCTGGTTGATCATGAATTTGCCGTTGTATTCACCGACGGCGCCAGCGGCAGGCTTGTAGCCGGGGTAGGGCAGGTAGGCGCTGTTTGTCCACTGCCAGACTTCGTCGAACAGTCCATGCAGCGAGCTGTACTCGCAGGCAGCCAGCTCCCATTCGGCTTCGCTCGGCAGTCGCGCCCCTGCCCAGCGGGCATACGCATCGGCCTCGTAAAAGCTCAGGTGGGTCACTGCGGCATCTGGCTCGAGCTGCACCCGGCCATGCAGGGTAAAGGTACTCCAGCCTTCGTCGCCATGCTGCCAGTACAGCGGCGCTTGCCACTGCTCTCGACAAACCGTATCCCAGCCGTCGGACAACCAGAGTTCGGGCCTGCTGTAACCGCCATCGACCATGAAGGCCAGGTATTCGCCATTGCTGACGTTATGGGTTGCCAGCTCGAAGGGCTCCAGCCAGACCTTGTGCCTGGGCAGCTCGTTGTCATAGCTGAACTGGTTGCCTTGATGGCCCATTTCCACCAGACCGCCACTGAAGGCCACGTAGCCTCTGGCGTCCCCGTCGCCAGCCTGTGGCGCCTGGTCGGCAGAGGTTGCGTGCCAGGCCGGCTGCAACGGGTTACAGGCAAAATGGTGCTTCATGTCCGTGGCGATCAGCTCCTGGTGCTGCTGCTCGTGCTGGATTCCCAGCTCGAGCAGGTTCAGCTGCTCACCGGTCAGCGCCTGGGTATTCAGGGCAGCGAGCATGTGCCGGTCCACGTGCGCGCGATAGGCCATGACCTCATCCAGCCCGGGGCGCGACAACAGCCCGCGCTCGGCGCGCAGGTGGCGGTCGCCGACGCCGACGTAGTAGGAGTTGAACAGGACCTTGAAGCTTTCATCAAAGGGTGGCGGTGCAGCGGCCAGTCGGGACAGGATGAAGGTCTCGAAGAACCAGCTGGTGTGTGCCAGGTGCCATTTGACCGGACTGGCGTCCTCCATCGACTGAAGCTGACAATCTTCCGGGGTAAGACCGGCAACCAGGTCCAGGCTGAATGCGCGGGTCTGCTCGAAACGGGCCTTGAGCAGCGCGTTGCGGGTCAGGGGCTGGTGCAGACTCATCAGGCCGGGCCTGCGAGAAACACGCCGAACCAGCCGCGGTCGTCGGTCCAGCATTCAGGCCGGTTGAACCCGGCTTCCTCGAGCAGGGCGGAGAAGCCCTCGGGTGTGTATTTGTGCGAGTACTCGGTCAAGATGTGCTCTCCCTGTTGAAACGCTCGGCGGTTGTTGCCCAGCTTTACCACCAGGTCATTTCTGGCCACCAGGCGCATTTCGATGCGACTGTGCCGAGAATCAAAAACCGCCTGATGCCTGAAGTCTTCGAGCCGGAAGTTGCCGTCGAGTTCCCGGTTCACGACGTTGAGCACATTGAGATTGAATTCTGCCGTCACGCCCTGGGCATCGTCGTAGGCCGCTTCGAGTACGGTCCTGGCTTTGACCAGATCGACCCCGATCAGCAATCGGCCGTCAGCGCCGCAGTGACTGCGTATGGCCTGCAGCAGTTGTAATGCATCGGGCCGGGCAAAATTGCCGATCGACGAGCCGGGGTAGAAAAAGATCGGCGGACAATGGGGCCGCTCCGCGAGCAGGCCGGCGATGTCCAGTTGCTGGGTAAAGTCGCTGACCACGCCGACGCATTCGACCCGGGGATGCACTGCGGCGACGTCGGCCAGGGACAGCTTGAGAAATTCGGCGGCGATATCCACACCAATCAGGCGTCTGGGGGCAAGCTCTTCCATCCAGCGGCGGGATTTCGCGCAATCTCCGCAGCCCAGGTCGATCCACTGGGCGTGCTCGGGCAGCCGCTGCGCGATGTCACTGGCGTAGGCCTGAAACACAGCCTCTTCGGTCCGTGTGGGGTAGTACTCATCCAGTTCACAGATGCGCGTGAAGATCTCGCAGCCGCAGTCATCGTAGAAGTATTTGGGGTTGATGCGGGCCTGGGGTTGAAGCAGGCCCTGAAGCAGCTGGTCACGCTCTTTGGCAGGGTTCTTGCGCAGGCGGTTCTCGATCCGGGGCAGCGGCATGGCGAGGTTCACGGCGGTTTTCCTGTGGTAGCGGGTGTTTTGAAAACCTAGCACCGGGTCGGAGCTTTCGCCAATCAGGGGGGGGCCGTGGGGCTGCAGGGGAGCGATGAGGGACTACGCGTGGCGCAGTCCCGGTGGGGTCAGATTTCCTGTTCGACGGTCTCGCGCACCAGCTTGAAGATCTTGCGCGAGGCGGCTGGCGGCTTGTTTTCTGCCGCTTCCTTGGCAGCCTGGCGCACCAGTTGGCGCAGGTGCTGACGATCGGTCTGGGGATAGGCAGCCATGAAGGCTTCCTGGTCCTCGGCATTGCCGCTGAGCAGCCGATCACGCCAGCGCTCGATCTGGTGGAAGTGCTGGGCATGGGCCTGGCTGCTGCTGTCGAGCCTGTCCAGGTAGGCGCGTATGGCATCCAGATCCTGATCTGCCATCTGCTTGCCGACAAAGCTCAGGTGACGCTTGAGTGCGCCGCGTGCGGTGTGGCGAGGCGCTTCTTCCAGGGCCGCCAGCAGCTTGTCGGTCAGGTCGAGCTTGGCCAGTTGGGCGGGTTTGAGGTCTATCAGACGACGACCCAGGGCACGCATCTCATCGCGTTCGCGTTTGAGTTGCGATCTGCTGGGGCCCTCGTCTTCCTGTTCCTCGTCGTAGAAATCTGTCATTTTCACCTCATTGCGACCCGCAGACGTGAGCAGCGAGCAGTTACGTTCAATGCGCCATGATACCCGTTCACAGCCGGGCTGTCCGGGGTACAATGACCGCCTGAAAGGAGATTACATGACCGATTACAGCCCCGCCCGAAACGACGATCCCCATGCACTGCGCCAGGAGCTCGAACAGCGAGTGGCCTTCATCCTCGAGGAGTCGCGCCGCCAGGGGGCGACCGCCTGTGAAGTCGGTGTGAGCCAGAACACCGGCCTGTCCGTGGCAGTGCGCCAGGGCGAGGTCGAGACGGTTGAGTTCAATCGTGATCAGGGGTTCGCGATCAGCCTCTATGTCGGCCAGCGCAAGGGCTCTGCCAGCACCTCCGATACCTCGGACGAGGCCATCGCCGCGGCCATTCAGGCCGCTCTGGGTATTGCCCGGCATGCCTCAGAGGACAGTTTTGCCGGCCTGGCCGATCCGGCACTGATGGCGCAACAGCTGCCGGAACTCGACCTCTACCATCCCTGGAATCTGAACGCCTCCGAGGCCATCGAGCGCGCTCTGGCCTGCGAAGCGGCTGCGCTGGAAACCGACTCCCGACTGACCAGTGACAGCGCCAATGTCAGTACCCAGCAGGGTTGCCGGGTCTATGGCAACAGCAACGGCTTTATCGGTAGCTCGGTGGGTACGCGCCATAGCGCCTCGGCGGTCATGATCGTCGCCTCCGAGCAGGGTATGCAGCGTGACTACTGGTATGACGTGGATCGGCAGGCGAGTCAGTTGCCCAGCCCCGAGGCGCTTGGCCGCAAGGCGGCCCAGCGTACCCTGGCGAGGCTTGGCAGCCGCCCGATCAAGACTGCCCGGGTGCCGGTGCTGTTTGCTGCTGACCAGGCCTCGGGTTTGCTCGGGCACCTGATTGGCGCGATTGCCGGTGGCGCGGTCTACCGTCAGTCGACCTTCCTGCTCGACGCCATGGGGCAGCCGATCTTTCCCTCCTGGGTGACGATCGACGAGCGTCCCTATCTGCCCCGCGCCCTCGGTAGCTCGACCTTCGATGGTGATGGTCTGGCCACGCGTGAGCAGGCTTTCGTCGAGCAAGGCCTGCTGCGAAGCTGGGTCCTCAGCACCTATTCCGGCCGCAAGCTCGGCCTGCCGAGTACCGCCAACGCAGGCGGGGTACATAACCTGCACATTACCGCGAACGCCGGCGATCTGGACGAGTTGTTGCAGGAAATGGGCACCGGCCTGCTGGTCACCGAACTGATGGGGCAGGGCGTCAATGGCGTGACCGGCGACTATTCCCGCGGAGCCGGCGGCTTCTGGGTGGAAAACGGCAAGATCCAGCACCCCGTGCAGGAGGTCACCATTGCCGGTAATCTCAAGGACATGTTCGCCAAGCTGCGCTGTGTCGGCTCGGATACCGAACGACGGGGTAATAACCTGACCGGCAGCTGGCTGGTTGATGGCATGACGGTGGGAGGGGAGTAAAAGCAGCTGGAAGCCAGAAGCTGGAAGCTAGAAGCGTGTACCTGAGTCGGACCTGGCCGCGGTTTATCTGTAGAGGGCGACTGTACATACGTTTTCGCGGAATGACAGCAAAGGCATAAAAGTTGGTGAAGAAAAAGCCTGTGCGGTGAAAAGGGTTTGTCAGTGCTGTTCGTCAAACCCCAGACTATTCGCTTCCAGCTTCCAGCTTCCAGCTTCCAGCTTCCAGCTTCCAGCTTCCAGCTTCCAGCTTCCAGCTTCCAGCTTCCAGCTTCC
>JAESUC010000113.1 GCA_016763285.1 Pseudomonas sp. | reverse complement strand
TCGGCATCTGCTGGTACTGCGTCGCCTGGTCCAGGCGGTGAACGGATAGGAGGTGTATGTGGGCAAGGTACTGGCAATAGCCAACCAGAAGGCGGTGTCGGCAAGACCACCACCTGCATCAACCTGGCTGCCTCGCTGGCGGCTACCAAGCGCAAGGTTCTGCTGGTCGACCTCGACCCCCAGGGCAACGCCACCATGGGCAGTGGCATCGACAAGGCCAGCCTGGACAATTCGGTCTATGAACTGCTCACGGATCGCTGTGACTTCCAACAGGCGGTGCAGCGTTCGGAAAATGGCGGCTATGATCTGCTACCGGCCAACGGTGACCTGACTGCGGCCGAGGTCGAGCTGCTGGCATTGAAAATGAAAGAAAGCCGTCTGCGTTATGCACTGTCATCGGCGCGCAACAGCTATGACTATGTTCTGATCGACTGCCCCCCTTCGTTGAACATGCTGACGGTCAACGGCCTGGTGGCAGCGGACGCGGTGATCATTCCGATGCAGTGCGAGTATTACGCCCTGGAGGGATTGTCGGCGCTGGTCAACACCATCCAGCGTATCGCCTCGGTGCTCAACCCCAGTTTGCAGATCGAAGGCTTGCTGCGCACCATGTACGACCCGCGCAACAGCCTGACACTGGATGTATCGGCCCAGTTGGCCAGTCATTTCGGTGACAAGCTGTACCAGACGGTCATCCCACGCAACGTACGTCTGGCCGAGGCGCCCAGTTTCGGCATGCCGGCACTGACCTACGACAAGCAGTCCCGTGGTGCCGTGGCTTATCTGGCCCTGGCGGGTGAAGTGGTACGTCGCAACAAGCAAGCCGCCCGGGCAGCCGCCCTGGCAGGCGCGAACGAATAACAGAAAAAGGACGACAGACGCATGGCGGTCAAGAAACGCGGCTTGGGGCGGGGTCTCGATGCATTGCTCGGTCAGCCCGGCAACACCGGCCAGGAGGCCGAGGCCCAGGAACAACAGCTCAAGGACCTGCCGGTTGATCTGATCCAGCGTGGCAAGTATCAGCCGCGCCGGGACATGGATCCCCAGGCGCTGGAAGAACTAGCCAATTCGATCCGTGTTCAGGGCGTCATGCAACCGATCGTGGTCCGGCCGATCGCCGATGGCCGATATGAGATCATCGCCGGTGAACGTCGCTGGCGTGCTACCCAGCAGGCCGGTCTGGATACGATTCCTGCTGTCATCCGCGATGTACCCGACGAAGCCGCCATCGCCATGGCGCTGATCGAGAACATCCAGCGTGAAGATCTCAATCCGATCGAAGAGGGCATCGCCCTGCAACGACTGCAGCAGGAGTTCGAACTGACCCAGCAGCAGGTCGCCGATGCAGTCGGCAAGTCGCGGGTGACCATCACTAATCTGTTACGGCTGATGTCATTGCCCGATGACGTGAAGCTGTTGCTCGAACGGGGCGACCTGGAAATGGGCCATGCCCGCGCCCTGTTGGGTTTGCCCGCCGAGCAGCAGACCCAGGCGGCACGCCAGGTAGTGGCCAAGGGTCTTACCGTGCGTCAGACCGAGGCCCTGGTTCGCCAGTGGCTGAACCCGCGCCGGGAACCAGGCAGTACGCGAGCCAACCCTGATATAGAGCGGCTCGAGCAGGATCTTGCCGAGCGTATCGGTGCTGCGGTGAGCATCCAGCACGGCGCCAAGGGCAAGGGCAAGCTGGTGATCAGCTACAGCTCGCTGGACGAACTCGACGGTGTGCTGATGCACATCAAGTAAGGCCAAAACGGTCAACCTGGACGGATGCCGCGGCATTTGGCCGGTTGCTGTTGAACCTGATCTTTTTTCAACCTATACTCCTCGCGCTATTTTAGCTGGTGTAAATGCACCAGAGTGTTGCGCTCAGCGACATGAAAAACAGCGAAAGGTCATCAGTGCGAGGCGGGGTGATGGACGCAAGAACGCCCAACAATATCCCGTTCCGCCAGTTGCCTGCCTTTCCGGTGCTGAGTATGCAAACCGTGGTTGCCGTGTTGGCAGCCCTGATTCTGTGGGTTTTCCAGGGTCATGTGGCCGGGTATTCCGGTCTGCTCGGGGGGCTTGTCGCCTTGCTCCCCAATGCCTATTTTGCCTATCGGGTATACCGCTACAGCGGAGCCCGGTCGGCCCGGGCCATCGTCAGGGAGTTCTACTCCGGCGAGGCCGGCAAGATAATTTTGACAGCCGCACTTTTCGTGCTGGTTTGGGTAGGTGTAGATCCCCTGGAGCCAACCGCGGTGTTCGCCGGTTATCTCGCGGTACTGGCAGTAGGGGCCTGTGCATTGCTCATCGTCCGACGATTTCAAAAGCATTGAGTTAGAGGCAAATATGGCAACTTCTTCAGCGGATTATATCCAGCACCATTTGCAGAACCTGACTTACGGTAAGCTCCCGGCCGGTTACGAGCGATACGACGGCAGTGTTGTGCAGGAAGCAACGTGGACGCTGGCCCAGAGTGGCGCGGAAGCGACCGACATGGGGTTCATGGCATTCCACATCGATACCCTGGGCTGGTCGGTCTTCATGGGTCTGGTGTTCCTGTTCATTTTCCGCACCGTGGCCAAGAAAGCCACTGCCGGCATCCCCGGCAAGACGCAGAACGTGGTCGAAATGGTCGTTGAATTTGTCCAGGGCGTGGTCAAGGACACCTTCCATGGCCGCAACGCCCTGGTTGCTCCGCTGGCTCTGACCATCTTCGTCTGGGTCTTCCTGATGAACTCGCTGAAGTGGATTCCGGTGGATTACATACCGGGTCTGGCCAAGGTCCTGGGTCTGGACTACTTCAAGATCGTGCCGACGGCTGATCCCAACGGTACCTTCGGTATCTCCCTGGGTGTATTCATCCTGATCATTTTCTACAGCTTCAAGGTGAAGGGCTTCGGTGGCTTCATCAAGGAGCTCTCGTTCACGCCGTTCAAGCACTGGGCTCTGATTCCGTTCAACCTGTTCCTTGAGATTCTCGGCCTGCTGACCAAGCCCCTGAGCCTGGCACTGCGACTCTTCGGCAACATGTATGCCGGTGAAGTGGTGTTTATTCTGATCGCTCTGTTACCTTTCTACCTCCAGTGGGGTCTGAACGTGCCATGGGCTATCTTCCATATTCTTGTAATTCCGCTGCAGGCCTTCATCTTCATGGTGCTGACTGTGGTGTACCTGAGTGCTGCTCATGAGGATGCTCACTGACGCACTCGAACCGTGTTCAATCAATAACCAACCTTGAACTGCAACCTTGAACTTTAGGAGTAATTATGGAACTCGTAATCATGTCTGCCGCCATCATGATCGGTCTGGGCGCTCTGGGTACTGGTATCGGCTT
>JAESUC010000112.1 GCA_016763285.1 Pseudomonas sp. | reverse complement strand
ATCTATTTATTCCCCAAGGTTCACTTCAAGTATGTCCGATACCGCTCCGGCGGCACCTCAGTTCGCCGACTTAGGCCTGCCTGCACCACTTCTCGAGGCGATTACCAGCCTCGGATACGAAACACCCTCTGCCATTCAGGCCGAGGCTATCCCCACATTGCTTGCTGGCGAGGATCTCCTCGGGCTGGCCCAGACCGGCACCGGCAAGACTGCCGCCTTCGCCCTGCCGGTACTTGCTGGCATCGACGTCAGCGTGCGCGCAACCCAGGCCCTGATCCTCACGCCCACGCGTGAACTGGCCCTGCAGGTGGCCGAAGCCTTCCAGCGTTACGCACAGAACATGCGTGGTTTTACCGTTCTGGCCCTGTACGGCGGATCGGCATTCGCACCCCAGTTCAAGGCGCTCGAGCGCGGTGTACACGTGGTTGTCGCGACCCCTGGCCGCCTCACCGACCATATGCGTCGCGGCAGCATCAAGTTCGACAACATGCGTTTTCTGGTGCTCGACGAAGCTGACGAAATGCTCAAGATGGGCTTTGCCGACGACCTCGACGCCGTATTCGAGAAGGTCCCGGAAAAGACCCAGAAGGCCCTGTTCTCGGCCACCATGCCGCCTGGTGTGCGCACCGTGGCGCGCAAGCATATGCGCGAGCCGAAGGAAATCCGCCTGCACAGCGGCGTCAGCAGCAGCCTGGACACCATCACCCAGATCGTCTGGGAGGTATCCAACCATCACAAGCTGGACGCCATGACCCGCCTGCTCGAAGTCGAGCCGGTCGAAGCCATGATCGTGTTCGTGCGCACCAAGACTGCCAGCATGGAAATTGCCGAACGTCTCGAGGCCCGTGGCTTTGCCGCCGCCGCACTCAATGGCGATCTGAGCCAGCAACTGCGCGAGCAGGTCGTGGACCGTCTCAAACGCGGTCTCCTGGATATTGTCGTGGCCACCGACGTGGCGGCCCGTGGTCTGGACGTGGAACGTATTTCCCACGTACTCAACTACGATGTGCCCCATGACAGTGAATCCTACGTGCACCGTATCGGCCGTACCGGCCGGGCCGGCCGCTCGGGTACCGCTATCCTGTTCGCTACGCCGCGCGAGCGTCGTCTGCTGCATCTGCTGGAAAAGGCCACCGGTCAGAAGATCCAGAGCCAGGCACTGCCCAGCGCCGATGCCGTGCGCAGCGGCCGACTGACCAAACTGGCGACCCGCATCAATACCGCCCGCGAACAGACCGGTGCCCTGCATGAAAAGTTGGTCTCCGATCTGCTCGAGCTGACCAGCCTGGAGCCGGAAGAACTGGCAGCGACCCTGCTGGCGATCATGCCCAGTGCCAAGACCCTGGTCGAGCCGGTCAAGGATCTGCCCACCGCAGCGCCTGCCAGCCAGAACGATGGCTATGCCGACCGCGACAGCGGCCTGGTGCGCTACAAGGTCAAGGGCGGCCGCTCCAACGGCCTGATGCCCAAGCCCCTGGTCGACGCACTGTGTCGCCATGGCGGCCTGCAGCGCCAGCAGATCGGACATATCAAGCTGTTCAACGAGCACAGCGGTGTCTACCTGCCGGAACTGAGTGAAGCGACCCTGGCCCGACTGGCAACAGTCGAGATCAACGGCGTAGCGTTGCAGATCCGTGCCTGGCCGCTGCCTCCGGGTGAGTCCGAGCCGCCGACGCGCCCGCGTCCGCGTAAGGACTTCGCCAGCAAGCCGCGCAGTGCCAAGCCCCGTCCGACCAAGTAACGCCCGTGCCGGAATGGATTGACATCGGCGTCAACCTGACCGACGCCGCCTTCGACAATGATCGTGAGGCGGTGCTCGAGCGGGCCTGGCAAGCCGGGGTCAGCCAGATGGTACTGACCGCCACCTCGCTGGCGGTCAGTCACCAGGTACAATCCCTCTGCAGTGAAAACCCCGATCGATTGTTCTGTACCGCCGGTGTGCATCCGCATCAGGCCAGCCAGTGGAGTACCGCCCTGGCAGCCGAAATACGCCTGCTCGCCGCGGCCAAGTGTGTCCGTGCGATCGGCGAATGCGGCCTCGATTACAACCGGGATTTCTCTCCCAGGCCAATGCAAATCAAGGCATTGGAAGCGCAACTTGAACTGGCGACGGAGCTTCAGCTGCCGGTTTTTCTGCATGAACGCGATGCCAGCGCGGTACTGGTCGACGTCCTGCGCGACTATCGGGACAGATTGCCCGGGGCCGTCGTGCACTGCTTTACCGCAGACCGCGAGGCGCTCTACCCCTATCTGGATCTGGATCTACACATCGGCATCACCGGCTGGATCTGTGATGAGCGGCGGGGCAGCCATCTGCACCCGCTGGTCGGCGACATTCCGGCGGGTCGACTGATGATCGAGACCGATGCGCCCTGGTTGGTGCCCCGTACACTGCGGCCCAAACCGAAGAAGGGCCGCAACGAGCCGGCCTTCATCACCGAAGTGGCCACCACGCTGGCGCAATGCCGGAACGAGTCGATTGAACAACTCTCGGTGCATACCAGCGCCACCGCCAGACGCTTTTTCCAGCTTCCCCCAGTCTGACCACAATCCCGGTTGCAGGTGCATTCCATCGGCTATCGGCGGATATTTCCGTCAGCTACTTGGCGTCAGGCATTGAATGCTGCCATGATGAATCAGGATAACAAGACAGACACGGCTCTCGTCGGCCGAGACCGCCAGCAGCCCCCGGAGTACCCAGTCAATAATGCGATCTTTCCTTCGTCACATCGTTACCATTACCGCCGCCCTCAGCCTGGCCGCGCCGGTCTGGGCAGTCGACTCCGGCACCCTGCCCTCCACCGTGCGCAAATCACTGGAAGCGGCACAACTGCCAGCTGATGCAATGTCCCTCGCCGCGATCCCCCTGGAAGGCCAGGGCATGGCCCAGTTCGTCAATGCCGACAAGGTGGTCAACCCGGCCTCGACCATGAAGCTGGTCACCACCTACGCAGCACTGGAATTGCTGGGCCCGACCTATAGCTGGCGCAGCGAGCTGCTGGGGACCGGCCCGATCAGCAACGGCGTACTGGAGGGTGATCTGGTATTTCGCACCAGTGGCGACCCGAAGATGACCCTGGAAAGGATGTGGCTGCTGCTGCGCGATCTGCGCGCAGCCGGCGTGCGTGAAGTGGCTGGCGACCTGATACTGCAACCGGCCGACATTCGTCTGCCGGCCGATGCCGTGCCCTTTCCCGATGACGGCAACGATCCGAGCAAACCCTTCCTGGTGGAGCCCGACCCGCTGCTGACCAACCTGAAACTGCTGGAACTCGGCAGCTACGGGGAAAGCAATGGCGTGCGTATCCACCTGGAACCGGCATTGCCGGAAGTGACCATCAATAACCAGCTCAAGCTGCTGGCACCGGTCAAGTCCTGCCCCTGGCCGAACGTGACCTACGGCATCGAGGACCAGGGCACGCACGCCACCATTACCCTGGCGGGCGCGCTGCACCAGGGCTGTTCGGTAAAACGCTACATGTCTGCTCTGAATGCACCCACCTATACCGGCAGCACCCTGCGTACCCTGTGGCGTGACATGGGCGGAGCCGTCCGCGGCACCACCCGGATCGGACAGGCGCCGGCAGCCGCCCGGGTACTGGCGTACAGCGATTCACCTGACCTGGTGACCGTGGTTCGGGATATAAACAAGTTCAGCAACAACACCATGGCCAGGCAGCTGTTTCTGACCATCGGCCGTGAACTGCGCAATCCCAGCGATCTGGATGATCAGCGTGCTGCGGTACGCAGTATCAATCAGTGGCTGAACAGCAAGGGCATCCAGTCCAACGCCCTGGTCATGGAAAACGGCTCAGGTCTGTCGCGCATAGAACGCATGACCGCCCGCGACCTGGCCATGCTGCTGGAGCAGGCGTGGAAGAGTCCCTATGCTGCGGAATTCATCGCCTCCCTGCCGCTGGCGGCGATGGACGGCACCATGCGCCGGCGGTTGCGCAACACCGCGGTAGCCGGCCAGGCGCACATCAAGACCGGCTCGCTACGCAGCGTCCGGGCGATTGCCGGCATTACCCGTGATGCCAATGGCCAGAGCTGGGCCGTCGCCGCCATCGTCAACCATCCGGCTGCCGGCTCCAGCCGTGAAGCACTGGATCGGGTACTGACCGACGTCTACCGTCGGGTACCCACCAGTGTCGCCCGTCAGTAGGACCCGATCGGCAGACCGCATCGCATCACTCAGCTGCGCCGAGTGATGCTCCAGGTGCGGTGAATCCGCGTATTGCGCTGGAAATCCCGATCCAGGGTCTGCGCCGATATGTCGCTGACCTGGTATTTTTCCTCAAGGGCGCGGTCCAGACGAAAGCGCCTGAAGTTATTGGAAAAATACAGCGTACCGCCAGGCGCCAGCCGGGCCATGGCCATCTCGATCAGATGGGTATGATCGCGCTGCACATCAAAGACGTCTTCCAGCCGCTTCGAATTCGAGAAGGTCGGCGGATCGATGAAGATCAGGTCGTATTCCCCGCGGTCCTCCTCCAGCCACTGCATCACATCGCCATGGACCAGCTTGTGCAGGTCCGAAAGGCCGTTGAGTGACAGGTTGCGCCGCGCCCAGTCCAGGTAGGTTTTCGACAGGTCGACACTGGTGGTGCTGCGCGCTCCGCCGACAGCCGCATGCACGGTCGCGCTGGCGGTATAGCAGAACAGATTGAGAAAACGCTTGCCCCGCGCTTCGGCGGCCAGGCGCAGGCGCAGTGGTCGATGGTCGAGGAACACGCCGGTGTCCAGATAATCGGTCAGATTGACCAGCAGCCTGACCTGCCCTTCCCGGACAGTAAGAAACTCGCCCTTGCGGTCCATGCGCTGGTACTGCTTGCTGCCACTCTGGCGCAAGCGCTGCTTGAGCACCACATGGCTGGCCGGGATACCCAGCACCTCAGGTAGCGCGACCAGCACGTCCTGCAGGCGACTGCGCGCCTTGTCTTCGCTGATGCTTTCCGGTGCCTGATATTCCTGCACATGGGCCCAGTCGTCATACAGGTCGATGGCCACCGCAAACTCCGGCATGTCGGCGTCATAAACCCGGTAGCAGCTGATCCCCTGCTGCCGCGCCCACTTGCCCAGATTCTTCAGGTTCTTTTTCAGCCGGTTGGCGAACATCTGCGCCGACTCACTCAACCGTGCGGCCCCGGCCGGCTCGGCCACGGCGGCTGGCTCCCTGGGGGCACCCGTCTGTGGATCCCCCGGTGACTGAGATCGAGGCTGCGCAGCACTGGTCCCACCGCTTGCGCCGGTCACGTAGCGCTCGGGCTGCAGGTCCATCATCAGCAGCTTGCAGGGCAAGGCGCCATTGAACAGGGAATACTGCTTATGGCTGCGAATACCCATGCGTTTGCCCAGGTCCGGGTTGCCGGTAAAGATCGCCGCCTGCCAACCGGTGCAGCGCTCACGCAGCACTTCACCGAGCTTCTGATAGAGGTACACCAGGCTGGCTTCCTCGCCCAGACGCTCACCATAGGGCGGGTTGCAGACGATCAGGCCAGCCTGACCACGGTCCGGGTGGGGTTCGAAGGTGGCCAGTTCGCCCTGATAGACCTTGACCCAGCTGGTCAGCCCGGCCCGCTGAATATTGTTGCGCACCGGCTGAAGCAAGCGCGGGTCTGCTTCGTAGCCGCGAATCCACAGGGGATCGCGAGCCAGCCCCGCTTCAGCCCGCTGCCGAGCGTCGGCCAGCATGGCATCCCAGATCTGCGGTTGATGCTGCAGCCAGCGGCTGAAACCGAAACGCTCGCGCTGCAGGTTGGGCGCCATGTCGGTGGCCATCATCGCCGCCTCGACCAGGAAGGTGCCCGAACCACACATCGGATCGGCCAGAGCGCTGCCCTGGGCGGCCAGCTGTGGCCAACCGGCGCGGATCAATATGGCCGCCGCCAGGTTCTCCTTCAATGGCGCTGCGCCCTGTTGCAGGCGGTAGCCACGCTGGTGCAGGCTGTGCCCGGACAGATCCAGGGCCAGCTGAGCCTCACCGCTACGGCAATGCACATTGATGCGCAGGTCCGGATTCTGTCTATCGACGCCAGGCCGGCTGCCGTCCGCCTGACGCAGCTGGTCGACGATGGCGTCCTTGACCTTCAAGGCGCCGAAATGCGTGTTGTCGACGCCCGGCAGTATGCCGCCAAAATCCACGCTCAGGGTGGCGTCCGCCGCCATGTGGGCGGTCCAGTCGACCGCTGCCACGCCGTCATACAGCGCCTGGGCATCCGTCACGGCGAACCGGTTCAGCACCAGGAGCACGCGATTGGCCAGTCGCGACCACAAACAGATGCGGTAACCCAGTTCGAGGCTGCCGCGCATGCTCACGCCGGCCACTGTCTCGCGGGGTGACTCGGCACCCAGGGCAGTCAGTTCGTCGAGCAGCAGACCTTCGATGCCTTTCGGGCAGGTAACAAAAAATTCAAGGCTTTCATGCATCTGTTTGATTTCCACAGCTTTGTGTTTTCAACGTTGGCGGTATTAGTGCGCACGCCGCTAAAGAGCTTCGTGAGTATGACAAATCGGTCTTTGGTCACCCAGTAACGATAGGGTACAACAGGACAGGACTCGAGAACGGGCAAACCTCTCGGGAGGCCGGATCAAGTGATCGACCTCCCCCGTCATGGCAGCTTCAAGGCTGCCGTGCCACTGCCGGCACTGCGACATTGCAGGCCGGTTTGTTCTAGAAAATGAGGGCTCTACTGTATGAGAAGACTCAAGCGTGATCCGATGGAACGAGCATTTCTACGCGGTTATCAGAACGGTGTACATGGCAAGTCCCAGGACTCCTGTCCGTTCATCAGTCCCACCACACGTCAGAACTGGATCAACGGCTGGCGTGAGGGCCGAGCAGATCATTGGGCCGGCTTCACCGGCATTTCCGGCGTTCATCGCCTCAATGAGATGCACGCAGTAGGTTGAATTCCCAGAGTACGTTTTTTCCCATGGCGCTTCCCTAAAGCGCCGGGCCTTTCGGGGCCCCACCCGGCCTTCGCTCTGCGAAGGCCGGTTTCCCGGGGAAAGCAGTCAGTCCTCAGTGACGCAGAGCGGCAATCGCGTCAACGCACTCGCCCACCAGTTCCGGTCCACGGTAGATGAAGCCGCTGTAAAGCTGTACCAGACTGGCACCCGCTTCGATCTTTTCCGCCGCATCCGCCCCACTCATGATGCCACCCACGCCAATGATCGGCATCCGGCCACCCAACTCCTGCGCCAGCAGGCGGATCACCTCGGTGGCAACATCCGTCAGGGGACCACCGGACAGCCCCCCGGTCTCGTCCGCATGCTCCAGGCCGATGACTGCCGTGCGTTCAAGGGTGGTATTGGTGGCGATCACCGCATCCATGCCCTCGTCCACCAGTACAGCGGCAATCAGTGCCAGATCTTCGGGCAATACGTCGGGAGCGATCTTGATGGCAATGGGCACGTAGTGACCGTGCTGGTTGGCCAGCTCGCCCTGGCATTGCTTGATACTTTCAAGCAACCGCTTGAGCGTGTCACCGTACTGCAGGGTGCGCAGGCCCGGGGTGTTGGGTGACGACAGGTTGACCGTGACATAACTGGCCCGGCTGTAGACCTTGCGCAGGCAATGCAGATAGTCATCCACCGCGTTCTCGACCGGCGTGACGGCATTCTTGCCGATATTGATACCCAGCACACCCCGGTAGCGAACCGCATCCAGCCGCTGCAGTAGCGCATCGACCCCCAGGTTGTTGAACCCCATGCGGTTGATGATCGCGCTCTGCTCGGGTAACCGAAACATGCGCGGCTTGGGGTTGCCGGGCTGCGGACGCGGCGTCACCGTACCCACCTCGAGAAAGCCGAAGCCCATGGCCGCCAGCCCGTCCACTGCCAGGCCGTTCTTGTCCAGCCCCGCCGCCAGTCCCACCGGATTGTCGAAGGTCAGCCCCATGACCTGCACCGGCTGGTGCGCCCGGGGCCGGGCCAGTTTGTCTGCGATACCCAGCCGCCCCGCTGCACCCAGCATGTCGAGGGTCAGATCATGGGAGGTTTCGGCGGGCAACTGGAACAGCAGGGAGCGCAACATGGAATACATGATTCGGTGCCTTGTAGAGACGTTTCAGCGCGACAGTATACCTGTTCGACACAGCCTTGGCCCCCCGGCCGCGCTATTGCACGAGGCGTTCCAGGGAAATCAGCTTGCCGTCGCTGGTAAAACGCATGACGAAGCTGCCATAGACCCCTTCGCGGCTCAGGAACGGGCGCAGATGATGTGCCGGCAGACTGACCCGCCTGCCGTCACGGCTATACATCAGCACCCGGTCTGCATGGCCGCGGTACCAGGCCAGATAACGCTCGGCAGGGACCGCTATATCCACTATCAGTTGTTGCTCTGCGGTCAATCAGCAGCCCTCGTTCGATGCCATCACAAAGCGGTCAACCCAGGGCACGCCGGGATGCCTGGGCCAGATCAAGCAGTTCCCGCATCGCCACGGCCACCATCGGATAATCGCCTCCGCCGGCATTTTTCAGGTCCGAGAGCATCGACCGCCAGCGTTGCACCATCAAGGGGTTGCGCTCGACCCACTCCTTGACCAGCACTTCCGGACTCGCGTCCTCGGTGCACTCGTGGAGCACCGACACGGTCATGGAACGCGCCTGGGCGTCCAGATCGTCCCGGTAACTCTCGCGCGCCAGCGCCTGCCAGTGGTTATCCACCGGCAGGGCATTGATCTGCTGACCAAACCAGGGCAAGCGCAGCTCGCTACCCAACGCAAAGAACACCTGGGCCACGCGTGTTTCCGGCTGACCCGTGGTATCCGCTGCCTCGATAATTCCCAGCAGCGTGAAGAAATGCGTGGTGCCGGCTACCAGCCGTGCAATGGGTTCGGGCACACCGGCTTCGGCATAGGCCTCGAATCGCGCCTGCCACTGCTTGCGTACCGGCCCCTCGAGCAGCGCATCAAACTGCTCGGCGAGGGAGGCCACACGGGGCGCAAAATGCCCGATTTCACGTTCTGGCTCCAGGTTGTTGCGGCGGTTGCGCACGAACCAGCGCGTCGCCCGGCGCCCCAGCCGCATCAGATCATCCATCAGCTCCAGCTGCACCTCGGCGGGCACCTGGTAATCCAGTGCCTCGATGGCAGCGAAATGCGTTTTCAGCCGGAACACATCCCGGGCCACCACATAGGCGCGGGCCAGCTCACTGGGTGGCGAGCCTGTGGACTGCTGAAGCCGGCGCAGGAAGGTAATACCCATGTGATTGACCAGATCATTGGCCAACTGGGTGGAAATGATTTCACGGCGCAGTCGGTGGCTGTGCAGCGCATCGGGATATTTCTTCTCCAGCACGGCCGGAAAGGCCGTGCCCAGTTCGCGGGCCAGATAGCTGTCCTCGGGCACATCGGAGTCCACCAGACTCTCTTTCAGATCCGCCTTGGAGTAGGAAATCAGAATGGACAGCTCTGGACGGGTCAGTCCCTGGCCGCGGGCGGTACGTTCGGCCAGTTGATCATCCTCGGGGATGAATTCCAGGGAACGGCTGAGTTTGCCGCTGCTCTCCATCTGGCTGATATAGCGGCGATACTCGGTCATCGTCTTGACCGCCTGACGCTGGGCCAGACTGATGGCCTGAGTCTGCTTGTAGTTGTTCGCCAGCACCAGGGCGGAAACGTCATTGGTCATGCTGGCAAGCAGCTTGTCTCGCTGCTTGCCGGTCATGTCGCCGGCCTCAACCACCTCGTTGAGCAGGATCTTGATATTGACCTCATGGTCGGAGCAGTCGACGCCACCGGCATTGTCGATAAAGTCGGTATTGACCGCACCCCCCTTGAGGCTGAACTCGACGCGCCCGAGCTGGGTCATGCCCAGATTGCCGCCCTCGCCTATCACCTTGCAACGCAGGTCGCGACCGTCCACCCGGACGATGTCATTGGCCTTGTCTCCCACGTCGATATGGGTTTCGGTCGAGCCTTTGACATAGGTGCCGATCCCGCCATTCCAGATCAGGTCCACTGGCGCCTTGAGCAGGTTGTGGATCAGCTCGTTGGGCGTGAGCTTTTCCGCCTTGATGTCGAACAGCGTGCGCATCTGCGGGGTCAGCGTGATCTGCTTCAGGCTGCGCTCGAAAATGCCGCCGCCGGCAGAAATCAGCTTGCTGTCGTAATCGGTCCAGCTCGATCTGGGCAGGTCGAACAGCCGCTGCCGCTCCTCGAAGCTGGCTTCGGGGTCCGGATCGGGATCGATGAATATATGCTGGTGATTGAACGCCGCTACCAGCTTGAGGCTGCGCGAGAGCAGCATCCCGTTGCCGAACACATCCCCGGCCATGTCACCGATCCCGAGGACAGAAACCGGCTCGGTCTGGATGTTGATACCCAGCTCACGAAAGTGTCGCTGCACCGACACCCAGGCGCCCTTGGCGGTGATGCCCATCTTCTTGTGGTCATAGCCGGCAGAGCCGCCCGAGGCGAAGGCATCGCCCAGCCAGAAGCCGTAGTCGGCGGCAATGCCATTGGCAATATCGGAAAAGGTCGCGGTGCCCTTATCCGCAGCCACCACCAGATAGGGGTCGTCCTCATCGTGACGCACCACCTGCTCCGGCGGCACTACCGCGCCCTCGACCAGGTTGTCGGTCAGATCCAGCAGGCCACGGATAAACAGCTTGTAGCAGGCAATCGCCTCCTGCTGCACTTCATCCCGGCTGCCGCCCAACGGCAGACGCCGGGGCACGAAACCGCCCTTGGCTCCCACCGGCACGATCACGGCATTCTTGACCTGCTGCGCCTTGACCAGACCCAGCACCTCGGTACGGTAGTCCTCCTCGCGATCCGACCAGCGCAAACCGCCACGGGCCACCTTGCCGCCACGCAGATGCACACCCTCGAAACGGGGCGAATAGACGAACACCTCGTACATGGGCTTGGGCAGCGGCAGCTCGGCTATCGCCCTGGGATCGAGCTTGAGGCTGAAATAATCGTGCGGGTTGCCTTCGCTGTCGTTCTGGTAGAAGTTGGTACGCAGGGTAGCCTTGATCAACTCCAGATAGCGCCGCAGGATGCGGTCCTCGTTGAGTACCGCCACCTGATCCAGCGCGCCCAGAATCGCCTGCTCGAGCCGCTGCTGCATGTCCTCGAGGTCGTCATCGGAGAGCTTGCGGGCCAGATAGAACCGGGTCTTGAACAGCCGCACCAGCTCCCGGGCGATATCGGCATGGCCTACCAGCGTACTGGCGATGTAGGGCAGCTCGAAGCCCAGGCGGATCTGCTTGAGATAGCGCGCATAGGCGCGCAGCAGCGCCACGTCGCGCCAGGGCATGCGCGCGAGCAGTACCAGCCGGTTGAAGCCGTCGTTCTCTGCCAGCCCGCGCCAGGTCTGTTCGAAGGCATCGCGGAACAGCTCATTGACTTCCTGGATGTCCAGTTCACGATCGAGGGCGAAGGTAAATTCGAAATCGTGGATCCAGAACTCCTGACCGTCGCGGCGCTGGAACAGGAACGGGAACTCGCCCATCACCCGCAACCCCAGATTCTCCAGGATCGGCATCACGTCAGACAGCGGCAGCGGCTCGCCCAGGTGATAGATCTTGCAATGCAGCACGCCCTGTTTCTGCGACAACGGCTGATAGAAGCTCATTGCCAGCGGCCGCTCGGCGGTCAGCGAGAGGATGTGCTGCATATCCACCACCCCGCTGGCGGCGGTGAAGCGCTCGGCGTAACCGGCCGGGAATCCATCGGCAAAGTCTTCCAGCACCGCCGTTGCCGTGGCTTCGCCCAGGCTTTCATTCAGGCGATCACCGAAATCATCATGCCAGTCGCGGCAGACGCGGATGATGTCCTGCTCGATCTTCAGCGGATCGATGCTCAGCTCGCGCTTGGGATCGACACTGAGGATGAACTGCGTGCGGGCCAGTACCGACTCGGAGAAATAGGTCCAGAACTCGCAATCGCTGGCCTGCAGCCGATCCATGAGTACCGCCTCGATCTTCAGACGGATCTCGGTGGAATAGATCTCCCGCGGCACATACACCAGACAGTAATAGAACCGGCCGTAGTTGCCGCTGCGCAGGAACACGCGGATCTGGTTGCGCTCCTGGATCTGCACGATGCTCAGGGCGGTATCGCGCAGCTCCTCTTCCGACATCTGGAACAGATCGTCGCGCGGTAACACCTGCAGCGCCTGGTCCAGCTCCTTGCCCAGATGACTGTGCCGGGTGAAGCCCGAGGCCTCGCGCACGGCAGCAACCTTCTGGCGCAGATGGGGTATGCGTTCGACCGTGCCGGCATACACCCGTGAGGTATAGAGCCCCATGAATCGATGCTCGGCGATCACCCGGCCCTCGCTGTCGACCTCGCGGACCGAGACGTAGTCGGGGTAGGCCGGCCGGTGTACCCTGCTCGAGCTCGAGGCCTTGGCAAAGGACAGCAGAACCGGACGGCGCAGATAGTCGATCACCTTTTCGGGCAAACCCTCCAGGGATTCGTCACGGGTATTGAGGCCCAGCACCCCGAGGCTGTGTTCCGGCTGGATACCCAGGCGCTGCTGCTTGAGGCCTTCATGGATATTGAAGCGCTCGTAGCCGAGGAAGGTGAAGTGGTCTTCGAGCAGCCAGCCGAGGAAGGCTTCGCACTCCTTGCGCTCGGCGGCCGGAAAATAGCTGAACTGCTTGCCTTTCAGGCCCTTGATGACCGCCTCGGCCTGCTCGCGCATGGCGCCAAAGTCCGAAACGGCGGCGCGGACATGGCTGAGCACCTCCCGCAGGGACTCGGCCAGACGCTTGAGTTCGGCGGCGCTGCCACAGCGATCGATCTCGATGTACATGATCGACTCGTGCTGTACGCCAGCCTCTTCGCTGTGCGGGGGCAGCACCCTTTCCAGCTCACCCTTGCCGCTGCGTTTGAGCGCCAGTACGCTGTTTTGCAGGGTATGGATCGCATACCCCTGCCGGTTGAGCTCCATGCGCACCGAGTCGACCAGAAAGGGCGAGTCCAGGTGGAGTATCTCGACCACCGAATGGGTGGATTGCCAGCCGTGCTGCTGAGTGTCAGGATTGAACACCCTGAGCTTTTCGCCCGGCCCGTCGTACTGCTGCAGGAAGCGCCAGAACGAAAGCGTGCAACCCAGGAGGTCAGTATCATACCGGGCAAGCAGCTCCTCCAGTGGTACGATGCCGAAGAACTGCTCGCTGAACCGGATAATCGAGTCCTTTTGCTCCGGCTCGACCAGTTTCACCAGCCGCTCTTGCAATATACTGAGGAATTCTTCTCTACTGCTGGCCATGATGAACGCCATGCTGCCTCCAGGTAAACCTGCAAGGCAGACGCTTACAGGGTCTTGCGGTGGGTATCAGAACTGTGACGCGGTATCCTAACTGACCCGCGCTTTCGAATATCGACAGTCTAGACCATAGTGTGTCGCCGGAGTGACAATTTGATGGACAGGGATGAGCCGGTCATGAACACCACAGTCGGAAGGGAAAACACGCCCATGACACATCACCAATCGCTGATGAATCTGCGCACATGGATGGGGCAGCAGATCTTCGGCCAGGAGCAGCTGGTCGACCGCATGTTGATCTGCCTGCTGGCCGGCGGGCATGTCCTGGTCGAGGGCGCCCCGGGCCTGGCCAAGACCAAGGCGATCAAGGCCCTCTCCGAGGCCATAGAAGCGGATTTCCATCGCATCCAGTTCACCCCGGACCTGTTGCCGGCGGACATTACCGGCACCGAGATATACCGTCCGGAGACCGCCAGCTTCAGCTTCCAGCAGGGCCCCATATTCCATCACCTGGTGCTCGCGGACGAGATCAACCGGGCACCGGCCAAGGTACAGTCGGCCCTGCTCGAAGCCATGGCCGAACGCCAGGTGAGTATCGGCCGGGAAACCTATCCGCTGCCCGAGCTGTTCATGGTCATGGCCACGCAGAACCCGATCGAACAGGAAGGCACCTACCCCCTGCCCGAAGCCCAGCTTGACCGCTTTCTGATGCACGTACGCATCGGTTTTCCGGATGCCGCCCTGGAGCGGCAGATCCTGCACCTGGCGCGCGGCGAAGCCCAGGGAGTGAGCAGCCGGATCGAGCAGCGCATCAGCCAGGCCAGCATTCTGGCGGCGCGACAGGAGGTGCTGGGACTGTTCATGGCCGATGCGGTGGAGGAATACCTGATTCAACTGGTCATGGCGACGCGACGGCCGGAGCTGTACAACGCGCAACTGGCCGAATGGATCGAACTCGGCGCCAGCCCCCGGGGCACCATCGCCCTGGACCGTTGTGCCCGCGCCCACGCCTGGCTCGCCGGCCGCGACTTCGTCAGTCCGGAAGATGTGCAGGCGATCGTGCATGATGTCCTGCGCCATCGGCTGATTCTCAGTTTCGAGGCAGAAGCTGCCGGGGTCGACGCCGACCGGGCGATCAACCTGCTGGTTGAATCCGTCGCCGTGGTGTGACCGTGAACGACCCGCAGAGCCATCCCCAACCGCCGCTGGACGAGCGTCTGTTCGTCAGTCTCGACACCCTGCTGGAGAGCCGCCACCAGTGCCAGCGCATGCCGCTGGTGCGCGGCCCGATGCAGGCCAGCCGACAGCTGGGCAGACAATACTCGCGGCTGCGGGGCCGCGGGGTCGATTTCGACCAGGTCCGCGCCTACCAGCCCGGAGACGATATCCGCAGCATCGACTGGCGCGTGACCGCGCGCACCGGCAAGGTCCACACCAAGGTCTTCAACGAGGAGCGCGAGCGCCCGGTGTTTGTCGTCTGCGAGCAGAGCGACCGGCTGTTCCTCGGCAGCCAGCTGTGTTTCAAGTCGGTGCTGGCAGCCCGGGCCTGCAGCCTGATCGCCTGGACCGCCCTGGCCCATAACGACCGGGTGGGTGGCATCGTGTTCGGCCGGGTCTGTCATGAAGTGCGGCCACAACGCAACCGACAGTCATTGCTGCGTCTGTTTCGCCTGCTGATCGAGGCCAATCAGGCCCTGCGTACCCCGCTGCGCGCCACCGGCGAACCCGCCCGGGAGCTGCTTGACCAGGCGCTACGCCATGCGCGCGAAGTGGTCAGACCCGGCAGCATTCTGTATGTGATCTGCGATCACAGCGCGATAGAACAGCTCAACCAGAGCCTGCTGGCACCCCTGGCTACCCACAACGATGTGGTCCTGCTCCCGCTCTATGACAGCCTGGATACCGCCCTGCCGGCGGCTGATCAGCTGGATTTCATCCAGGACGGCGAACGTGTTTCCCTCAACACCCGGGATGCCGCCGTGCGCCAGCGCTATGCCAATCAGTTCCTTGCCCAGCAGCTGGCCTGGCAACAGCTGGCCAGCCGCTTGAGCTGCTCGCTGTTCAGCCTGAACACCAGCAGCAGCGCCGACAGCCAGATCGGCACCATGTTCAACGCCCAGAAAAGACGGGGCAGAACGTGAACGAAGCGCTCTACCAATCGCTCATCCACCCCGCTGCCCCGGCGCCGGTTACCTGGTGGCCGCCGGCGCCGGGCTGGTGGCTGATGCTGGTACTGGCCATGGTCGCGGGCTTTGCCCTGCCCTGGCTGACCCTGCGCTGGCGCCGGCTGACAGCCCGACGCCGCCGGAGCGGCCAGGCGCTGGAAGACATACCCGTCGACCTGTCCGATCAGCAATGGCTCAGCGAGATCAACAGTCTGCTCAAGCGTCTGCTTATCCGCCGTGGCGACATTGCGCCGACACGCCTGTTCGGCCAGCAATGGCTCGAATACCTCTGCGGCACCTATCCCCGCGCCCAGCGCCACGTCCTCAGGCCCCTGGCGGCAGACCTCTACCGACAGACCCCGGAGCTGACACCGGAACAGCGCCGTGCGCTGCTGCGCGAACTGCGCCGCTGGCTGAGGCACAACCATGTTTGAACTGCACTGGCCGGCCGCCTTCCTGCTCCTGCCCATGCCCTGGCTGCTGAACTGGTTGCTGCCCCCGGCGCGGGTGCCCAGCACCGCGCTTCAGGTCGGTTTTCTCGATCGCCTGGAACAGCTGCAGGGCAGTGTACCTCCGGTCACGCCGACGCGGCGTCGATGGCCCTTCGTGGTGATCTGGCTACTGCTGATCATCGCCGCCAGCCGTCCCCAGTGGCTGGGCGATCCGCTGCCGATCAGCATCAGCGGCAGGGACATGATGCTGGCCGTGGACCTGTCCGGCAGCATGGAATACGACGACATGCTGCTCGAGGGGGAGCAGGTTACCCGCATGACCGTGGTCAAGGAGCTGGTCTCGAACTTCATCGCCGAGCGCCAGGGCGACCGGCTGGGCCTGATCCTGTTCGGCTCCAGTGCCTATGTGCAGGCACCGCTGACCCATGACCTGCAAAGCCTCAATCAGTGGATGGAGGAAGCCTTTGTCGGGCTGGCAGGGCGCGAGACAGCCATCGGTGACGCCATCGGCCTGGCCATCAAGCGACTGGCAGCCGAACCGGCCCAGAGCCGCGTACTGGTCCTGATCACCGATGGCGCCAACACCGCAGGCCAGGTGAATCCGCTCCGGGCCGCACGCTATGCTGCCAGCGAGGGGATCCGCATCTTCACCATTGGTGTCGGGGCGGACAGTGCGCAGCCTGGCCAGGCCGGTCTGCGTGACCCCTCGATCGAACTGGACGAAGGGACCCTGGTGGATGTGGCGCTGACGACCGGCGGCGAGTATTTCCGCGCCCGCCAGGGTGCCGACATAGAAGCGATATACCGGCGTATCGATCTACTGGAGCCGGCCCTGCGCGACAGCGGTCCGCGTCGGCACGCACGTCCGTTGTATCCCTGGCCCCTGGGCCTGGCCATGGTACTGACCCTGGTGGCGGCCGGCATCGCCATCTACCGGAGGCGCCATGCCCGTTGAAATCCACGCTGGCCTGACACTGACGCGACCGCTCTGGCTGCTTCTGCTGGTGCCCTGCGTCCTGCTGTGCTGGTTGCTGTACCGCCGGATCAATCACTATTCGCCCTGGCACAGCCTGCTTCCGGCAGTGATGCGCAACGCCCTGCTCCAACGCCAGCCGGGCAAGGACCACGCCGGCCGTTTCCTGCTGCTGGCGGTCGCCTGGACGGTGGCCCTGCTGGCCTTGAGTGGTCCGGTCTGGGAAGGTGAATCACCGGTGCTCAAACAGAACCGCTCTGCTCTGGTGGTGGTACTGGACCTGTCCCACAACATGCTTGCCAATGACCTCAAACCGACCCGTCTTGAGCGGGCCAAGCTCAAGATCCGCGACCTTTTGCAGATGCGCAGTGACAGTCAGGTCGCACTCATCGCCTATGCCGGCAGCGCCCATCGGGTCACCCCGCTGACTACCGACCAGGCCACGCTGATCAATCTGCTTTCCGGCCTCAGCCCCGCGATCATGCCCGCCAGCGGCACCGATCCGGGAAGTGCGCTGAGACTGGCCGAAAGCATCATCGCCCCGCTGCCCCGGGAGGGCACCCAGATACTGCTGATCACCGGCAGCGTCGAGGGTGAACAACTCACGGCGGTCGCGGAAGCCGCGGTCCGGCTTGGCCGGCAGTTATCGATTCTGGGAGCCGGCACCGCCGAGGGCGCTCCGGTGGCGCTACCCGAGGGCGGCTTCATGCGTGACGAGCAGGGCCGAATCATTCTGCCGCGTCTGGACAATCAGGCCCTGGCCAGTCTCGCCCGTCGCACAGGTGCCAGTTATCACGACATCACCGGCGATGACAGGGACCTGTTGAGCCTGCTGCAGCCCCTGGCCCTGACCCGGGTCAGCGACCCTGAACGGACCGCGACCCGCAGCGACCAGGGCCACTGGCTGATCCTGCTTCTGCTGCCCCTGGCTGCGCTCGGTGCGCGGCGGGGCTGGCTGGGGGTGCTGCTGTGCGCCTTCCTGTTGCCGACCACGGCCGAAGCCAGTCCCGCCTGGCAGGACCTCTGGCAACGCCCCGACCAGCAGGCGGCGGAACTGCTGGCCCGCGACCAGCCCGCAGCGGCTGCCCGGCGCTTTGAAGACCCCCACTGGGCCGCCTGGGCCCTGTATCAGGCCGCTGACTACGCAGCGGCGGCTGCCGCCTACGAACAGCTCGTGCGCCAGGATCCGGACAATCCGCAATATCATTTCGACCATGGCACCGCCCTGGCCATGAGCGGCAAGCTGCAGGACGCCCTGGAAGCCTACGAGCAGACCCTCACACGTGCTCCGGACCACGCCGCGGCGCGACACAACCGCAGCCGGATCGAGGCCCTGATCGAGGAGCAGGCACGGCAGGCCGCCGAGCAGGAGCAAACCGCCAGCGACAGCGCGACAGACCAGGCCGGGACCCAGGTACAGCCCCAGGACTCCAGCACCGAGCCGGACAGTCCCAGCCGCCAGCCAGCCGAGTCCGCCGGAGACACTCGATCGATTGACCAGACCGAGGCCGAGGTTGCCGAGACCCCGAGCGCAAATACCGGCTCAATGCAATCAGCGTCTGCCGCAGGCGCCAACGGGCGGCCCGCAGCCAGCGACGACAGCCCGACCACCGGCGCTGCCGGGGTGGAGGAGACCGACGACGGTGACAGTCAGGCCGCCGTCCTGCCTGCCACGGAGCAGGAACCGGAACCGACTGCCGATCGCCCCGAGTCGCTGCCCGAGACCCCGACCGATTCGCTTGATCCCGAGCAGCAGGCGGCGCTGGAACAGTGGCTCCGCGAGGTACCGGATAATCCGACCGATCTGTTGCGCCGCAAATTTCTCTATCAACGACTTCAGCAACTGGAAGAGCGCTCACGATGACCCGACTCCTGCTCTGGCTTTGCCTACTGCTGCTCACGGTTCCGGCCCAGGCTGCCCTGGAAGCAAGTGTTGACCGCACCCGTCTGGTAGAGGGCGAAACACTGGAGCTGACTCTGGAAACCGAAGCGGCCAATCGCTTCGCCCAGCCGGACGTCTCTGCCCTGGAAGAACATTTCGACATCCGCAACAGTCGCCAGCTCAGCCTGGTCAGCCAACTGGACGGACGCACCCAGCCGGTAACGCGCTGGGTCATCAGTCTGATGCCCAAGCGAACCGGCTTCGTGGTCATACCGCCGCTGCGTCTCGATGAGCTGGTCAGCCAACCGATCAGCCTGCAGGTGCTGACCGCCGGTGAGGCAGCGCGGGACAACACCGCCCAGATGGCGCCGATTTTCATTGATGCCGAAGTGGATACCGAGACCCCCTACGTCCAGGCCCAGGTACTCCTGACCCTGCGCGTCTACCATTCGGTATCGCTGTATGACGATTCGACCCTGACCGGCCTGGACATCCCGGATGCGCGGGTCGAAAGCCTGGGTGGGCCGCGCAACTACGAAAGGCTCATCAACGGCATTCGCCACGGCGTGATCGAAGTGCGCTATGCCATATTTCCCATGCGCAGCGGTGCACTCGAGGTGCCCTCGCAACTGTTTACCGCCACCACCATGCCTTCGCGTACCGCGGACAGCACCATCGCCCGCGGTCGCCTGGTCCAGGTTCGCTCGCCCGGAATAACCCTTCAGGTCCGCCCCATCCCGCCGGACTACCCGCCCGGTGCACCCTGGCTGCCTGCCACCGATGTCAGCCTGTCCCAGGCCTGGCAACCTGATCCGGGACTCGACCTGCTTGCCGGGGAGTCCCTGACGCGCAGCTTCACCATTCAGGCAGTGGGACTCAACGCCAGCCAGCTGCCCGAACTCAGCAGCCTGGCCGGCGGGACGCTGGCGGGCCTGCGCGAATATACCGACCAGCCATTGCTGGAGAATCTGGTCGTGGACGGCGGCATAAGCGGGCTGCGCCAGGACAGCGCGGCGCTACTGGTCCAGCAGCCGGGGACCTTCCAGCTGCCGCCGATCAGACTCTACTGGTGGGATACCGCTGCCGATGCGTTACGCGAGACCCAGCTCGATGCCGTCGAGTTGAACGTGATGAGCAGCCAGAGCTTCGTTGCCTCCCCTGCCCCCACTGCCGTAGCCGCCAGTGAAGACATCGTTATCGCCCCCACGCTGCTGTACTGGCAACTGGCAACAGCCTTGCTGGGCATGGCCGTACTGGTCTGTCTCTGGCTGCTCTGGCGCACCCGCAGAGCCCTGGAAGCCCTGCGGAATCCCTACCAGGATGAGGAAATCTTCGATGAAGAGGTCCAGGGCAACCCGCTGACCGACCTGCAGAGCGCCTGCCGCAGCAACCAGCCCGGCGAGGCACGCAAGGCCCTGGAAATCTGGGCCAGGCAACAGGACAGCGACGGCCTCATCGGCCTCACCCATCAGCACCCCGAACTCGCAGAGGCCCTGGACGAACTCAACGCCTGCCTGTTCGGCCAGGCCGACCACCCCTGGCGCGGCAAACCCCTCTGGCGCGCCGTGCGGATGGTGGTGCAAAGCGGCAAACGCCAGGCCGAACACGCCGAGCCGGAGCTGGAAAGTCTGTATCCCAGGGTGTAGAGCCGCGAGCGGCAAGCGGCAAGCTGCAAACTGCAAGCCGCAAGCCGCAAGCTACAAGCTGGAAGCTAGAAGCTGGAAGCTGGAAGCTAGAAGCTAGAAGCAGAATAGATCAGAGGTCTGAGAGATTTAAAGTTGGGGTCTGGGGTCTGGGGTCT
>JAESUC010000111.1 GCA_016763285.1 Pseudomonas sp. | reverse complement strand
GGCTCGGATACCGAACGACGGGGTAATAACCTGACCGGCAGTTGGCTGGTTGATGGCATGACGGTGGGAGGGGAGTAAAAGCAGCTGGAAGCCAGAAGCTGGAAGCTAGAAGCGTGTACCTGAGTCGGACCTGGCCGCGGTTTATCTCTAGAGGGCGACTGTACATACGCTTTCGCGGAGTGCTGGGATAGGCAGGAAAACTCGGTGAAAAAGAAACTTGCGCTGCGAAAGGGGATCGACAACGAATTCGTTAGCCCCAAACTATTCGCTTCCAGCTTCCAGCTTCCAGCTTCCAGCTTCCAGCTTCCAGCTTCCAGCTTCCCGCTTTCACTCCCCCTCTTCGAAATAGTCCTCGATCAATGCCAGCAGCTCGCCCATGGCCTGTTCGGCATCCTCTCCGACGCAGGTGATGCATACTTCGCTGCCCTTGCCGGCTGCCAGCATCATCACCTGCATGATGCTTTTGCCATTGACCTGGTTGTCCTCGGCGGCGCCAATGCGAATCTCGCACTTGTACCGGTTGGCGACGCCGACGAACTTGGCGGCGGCGCGGGCGTGCAGGCCCAGTTTGTTGATGATCAGGGTCCGGCGGGTCAGCATGCTCAGGGGACATCCCGATGACGGATCAGCAGGTTGGCGGTCTTGTCGCTGAGGTCGCGCAGCAGCCGTTCGGCGATGTAGACCGAGCGATGGTGGCCGCCGGTGCAGCCGATGGCGATCGTCATGTAGCTGCGCTCGCCGGCCGCGTAGCGCGGTAGCCATTTGTCCAGAAAGGCGCGGATATCGTCGTACATTTCCTGCACATCGGGCTCGGCGTCGAGGTATTCGCGCACGGGCTGATCCTTGCCGGAGAAGGGTCTGAGCTCGGGTTTCCAGTAGGGGTTGGGCAGGCAGCGGACGTCGAAGACCAGGTCCGCATCCACCGGCACGCCGCGCTTGAAACCGAAGGACTGGATGAGTACCGAGGGCGCGCTGCCGCGGCTGCCGAGCAGGCGTTGCTTGAGCGTGTCGCGCAGCTGGTAGAGATTCAGATGGGTAGTGTCGATCTTCAGGTTGGCCAGATCGATGATCGGCTCAAGCAGGCGCAGTTCTGCGGCAATGGCTTCGGCCAGGGAGTGGCTCTGATCGGTCAGCGGATGCTTGCGGCGGGTTTCGGAAAAGCGCTTGATCAGCACTTCATCGGTCGCCGCTAGAAAGATCACATCACAGGTAATGCCGCTGTCGCGGACCTGTCTGAGCAATTCGGGGAAGCGCTGCAGGTCACTGCGCAGGTTGCGCGCGTCTATGCTGATTGCCACCTTGGGCAGTTTCATGCCGGCATCGTTGGCCTGGCGAGCGAGATCAGGCAGCAGCCCGGCCGGCAGGTTGTCGATGCAGTAGAAGCCGTTGTCTTCCAGCAGATGCAGCGCGGTACTCTTGCCCGAGCCGGACCGACCGCTGACGACGACCAGATGCATGGCGTTCAGTTACCTGTCTGCGCTGTGGTGATGATGCTGTACAGCTCCTCGGCATCGCCCGCCGCGCGCAGCTTCTCGCGCAGGTTTGCCTGATCGAGCTTTTCCGCCAGCATCTTGAGAATCTGCAGGTGCTGTTCGGTCGCTTCGGAGGGCACCAGCAGGACGAAGATCAGATCCACCGGTTCGCCATCCAGGGCATCGAAATCGATCTTGGACTGTAACTGGAAGAGCGCGCCAACCGGTTTGTGACAATCTTCCAGCCGGCAATGGGGGATCGCGATACCGTTGCCGAACCCGGTGGAGCCGAGCTTTTCGCGGGCTATCAGGTTCTGATAGATGCTGTCGGGATCCAGATGGCTGTGCTGGGCGATCATCTTGCCGATCAGCTCGAGCATTTTCTTCTTGGAGCCCCCTTGCACACCGGCAAAGGTGCGCTGGGGGGTGAGTATGTGGTCAATTTGCATGGGTTTTGGCTACGGTTGCCTTAGCGGTCGTTGACGCCTTGCTGGCGATTGAGGTTCTTTTCCTTGTGCTTGATCAACTGACGGTCAAGCTTATCGGTCATCAGGTCAATAGCAGCGTACATGTCGGTATGTTCGGCGTTGGCGACTACCTCGCCCCCGGCCACATGGAGGATGGCTTCTGCTTTCTGTCGGAAGTTCTCGACTTCGAGGATGACCTGGACGTTGGTGATCTTGTCGAAATGTCGCTCCAGGCGGGTCATTTTCTCGTTTACGTAGTTGCGCAGTGGATCGGTAATGTCTAGCTGATGACCGCTAAGGTTCAGTTGCATATGACTTCTCCTGATTGGCTTGATGAAGCAGGGAAACGAAGTCGATTCCCCATTTTGCCACCTGTGCTGCTGTGCGTCTCAGGCCGGCCGCTCAGACAATCCGCTTGCGCTCGCTCGAGGGTGCGATAGTCAGCGACTCGCGGTACTTGGCGATGGTGCGGCGGGCTACATCAATTCCCTGCTCTTCCAGTAAACCAGCGATCTTGCTGTCGCTCAATGGTTTCTTCGGGTTTTCTGTGGCGATCAGCTTCTTGATCAGTGCGCGTATGGCGGTGGAGGAAAATTCGCCTCCTTCGGACGTGCCCACGTGGCTCGAGAAAAAGTATTTCAGTTCGAAAATGCCGCGCGGCGTATGCATGAATTTCTGCGTGGTGACGCGCGATATGGTCGATTCGTGCATGCCTACCGCCTCGGCGATATCGTGCAGTACCAGGGGCTTCATGGCTTCCTCGCCGTACTCGAGGAACTCGCGCTGGTGCTCGACAATCTGCGTGGCTACCTTCATCAGCGTTTCATTGCGGCTCTGCAGGCTCTTGATGAACCAGCGCGCCTCCTGCAGGTTGTTGCGCAGGTAGGTGTTGTCCTGGCTGGAATCGGCGCGGCGCACCATGGATGCATAGTGGCTGTTGACCCTGACCTTGGGCACGGACTCCTGGTTGAGTTCGACGATCCAGCGATTGCTGTCCCGGCGGACAATCACGTCGGGAATCACGTATTCCGGCTCGCCCGAGGCAATCTCGGAGCCCGGGCGCGGATTGAGCGTCTGGATCAGGGCGATCACGCGGCCCAGCTGGTCTTCCTTGAGCCGGGTGCGACGCATCAGCTGGCTGAAGTCGCGGCTACCGAGCAGGCTCAGGTGATCCCGCACGACCTTTTGCGCCTGCTCGAGCAGGGGCGTGTCCGCTGGCAGCTGGCGCAGTTGCAGTTGCAGGCACTCGCTCAGATCCCGCGCGCCCACGCCAACGGGCTCGAACTGCTGAATGCGGTGCAGGACCATCTCGACTTCATCAAGCTCGACTTCCAGTTCCGGATCGATAGAAGCAAGGATGTCTTCCAGGGATTCTTCGAGATAACCGTCAGCGTTGATGGCGTCGATGATCGACAGCGCAATCAGCTGGTCGGTGGGCGACAGCGGGATCAGATTAAGCTGCCACTCCAGGTGGCTCTGCAGGGTTTCGCCGGTGCCGGTGCGCGAGGTGAAGTCCCAGTCGTCGTCATCCTGGCTGGGCAGGGAGCTGGCAGAGGTCTGGTAGATGTCTTCCCATTGGGTATCGACAGGCAGGTCGCTGGGGATCTGTTCGTTCCAGTTCCCTTCTTCGGCTGCCTGGGAATGCTGGTCGATGGCGTCCATTTCCACCGGCTCGGGTATCGAAACGGCGGGCGCGTCATCGCTGTCGGCCTGGTCGCTCGCAGAGCCGCCGTGGTCGTCGTCGCCCTCGTCAGCCATTTCCAGCATGGGATTGGCTTCCAGGGCCTCCTGGACCTCCTGTTGAAGGTCGAGACTCGACAATTGAAGCAGTCTGATGGCCTGCTGCAGCTGAGGTGTCATTGTCAGCTGCTGCCCCATCTTGAGGACGAGCGTGGGTTTCATTATCGGACGTATTACCTTATGCGCTATTGCTTGCGTATTTTCGAGGCCGGCCGAGAGCTAGCATGCCTGAATCGACGGTGTTTTTATAGCCGGAACTCATGGCCCAGATACACATCCTTGACCAACTGGTTGTTGAGGACCGCCTCGGCGTCACCCTCGGCAATGATGTGCCCATCGCTGACGATATAGGCCTTGTCACAGATGTCCAGTGTCTCGCGCACATTGTGATCGGTGATCAGCACGCCGATGCCCTTGCTCCTGAGATGCTGGATGATCTGCTTGATGTCGTTTACCGAGATCGGATCGACCCCGGCGAAGGGCTCGTCGAGCAGAATGAACTTGGGCTCGGTGGCCAGGGCGCGGGCAATTTCGGCTCGCCGCCGCTCGCCGCCTGAAAGGCTCATGCCCTTGCTGTCAGCCAGGTGGCGAATGTGAAATTCGTCCATCAGCGAAGCCAGTTTGGCCTGGCGGGCCTGGCGATCCAGATCCTTGCGGGTCTGCAGGATGGCCATGATGTTGTCGGCGACGCTGAGCTTGCGGAAGATCGACGCCTCCTGGGGCAGGTAGCCGATGCCCTGTCGGGCCCGGCCGTGCATGGGCAGATGGGTCACATCCAGGCCGTCGACCAGAATATGGCCATGGTCGGCCTTGACCAGGCCGACAATCATGTAGAAACAGGTGGTCTTGCCGGCGCCATTGGGGCCCAGCAGCCCCACCACTTCGCCCCTGCGGATCGACAGTGAAACGTCCTCTACCACCTTGCGTGTCTTGTAGGCCTTGGCCAGGTGGCGCGCTTCCAGTGTGATCATGGTGGTGCTCATGGCGTGTCCGCGCCATCGCGCTGGCGCGGCTGGATAACGATCTCGATACGGCCGGCCTCGTTGCCATCCGGTCTGCCCGCGTCCACCACCTGCTGATTGATGTCGTAGCTGACGTATTCGCCCTGGAAGGTATTGCCGCGTTGCTCCAGGCGAGCCTGCTCCTTGAGCACGATGCGCTCGCTGTCAGCGAAATATTCGATGGTCCGGGCGCGTGCATTGACCTGGGCCTCGTTGGCTCCGGGGGTCTGGGAGTAGGTTGCCGGGGTGCCCTGGCTGACAATCCTGCTGACTGCACCTGCCGCATCGGTGGTCAGGGTAACCTGGGCGCCGGTCAGCTGCATGCTGCCCTGGGTAATGATCACATTGCCCTTGTAGACGGCGGTGTTGCGTTTTTCGTCCAGTGTGGCGCTGTTGGCCTGGATACGGATCGGCTGGTTACTGTCCTGGGGCAGCGCCATGGCCGGCAGACTCGCCAACAGCAACAGTGCGGCAACAGACAGGGATTTAGTGCAGCTCATGCTGACCTCGTACGTTGGACAGCAGCTCCAGGCGGCCGTCATCTAGAAAAACCTGCATGCCGGTAGCGGTGGTCTCGCTGCCGGCGGACTCGATTCTAACGCTTTGTGCTGTCTCGGCATAATCACGCTCGGGATAGAGCGTCAGGGCCTGCGTGGTCATGCGGGCGGTGGGGGCAGAAGGATCCTGGCGTTGCAGCAGAACGTCGGTGATCATGTCGACCTGCTCGCCGCCTGCGGTTACCACGCCCTGTTGCGCCTGCAGCAGCCAGGGGTGCGCCTCGCCGGGGCGATAGTACAGCAGGTTGGGTTGCTCCAGCAGCGTGCTGTCGTCGTCACGCTGATGGGTGGCCCGTGCACTGCGCAGCTGGTAGGCCGGCGTCCCCTGCTCATTGAGCATCAGGATGCGCGTGTTCTCCATGAAGAAGTCCGGCTGGGACGCATCGATTACCAGGGTCTGCTGATCAAAGCTCGAAGGGCGGATGTTGAAATATCCCACCGCCAGGGCCAATGCGACCACCAGGCCGATCAGCGCGCCGGTACGCAGGTAGCGCGGAATGGCTGGCATTACAAGTATGCCTCCCGGGCCCTGTCCAGGGTGCCCTGGGCGCGCATGATCAGCTCACAGAATTCCCGCGCGGCGCCGGCACCACCAGCCGCCGCGGTCACCCCATGGGCGTGTTCGCGCACGAAGCTGTCTGCGGTGGCCACTGCCACACCCAGCCCCACCCGGCGCATGACCGGCAGGTCGGGGAGGTCATCGCCGAGAAAGGCGATCTGATCGAGCTCGAACGGCAGCTGTTCGCGCAGCTCGGCCAGGGCGTTGAGTTTGTCCTCGCGGCCCTGGATCAGATGCCTGATTCCCAGATTCGCCGCTCGCTTTTCAACCAGCGGCGACTTGCGCCCGCTGATGATCGCGACCTCTACCCCGGACGCCATGAGCATCTTGATGCCATGGCCGTCGAGCGTATTGAACGACTTGAACTCGGTGCCGTCGGGCATGAAAAACAGGCGACCGTCGGTGAGTACCCCATCGACATCGAAAATCGCCAGGCGGATACCGGCGGCGCGGCGTATCAGATCGGCATCAGGATTGCTCATACCACCCCCGCGCGCAGCAGATCATGCATGTTCAAAGCGCCGACCGGTCTGCCGTCCTGGTCGACCACGAAAAGGCCGTTGATCTTGGCATCCTCCATGATCTTCAGTGCTTCGGCGGCCAGCGCGCCCTGGTTCACCGTCTTGCAACGGGGCGTCATGACCAGCGACATGCTGGAGGTGTGGATGTCCAGGCTCTGGTCCAGTGTGCGGCGCAGATCGCCATCGGTAAATATGCCGGCGAGACCGCCCTGCTGATCGGTCACGCCGGTCAGGCCCAGGCCCTTGCGGGTCATTTCCAGCAGGGCGTCGCGCAGCGTGGTATCCGGGGCAACCAGCGGCATGCGCTCGCCGGCGTGCATGATGTCGTCGACCAGCAGCAGCAGACGCCGGCCCAGGGTGCCGCCAGGATGGGAAAAGGCAAAATCCTCGGCGCTGAAACCGCGGGCTTCAAGCAGTGCGATGGCCAGGGCATCGCCCATGACCAGGGCGGTGGTGGTGCTTGATGTGGGCGCGAGATTGAGCGGGCAGGCCTCCTGCGCGACACCGGTATGCAGGTTGGCCAGCGCGGCCTTGGCCATCACCGAATCGGGATTGCCTGTAATGCTGATCAGGGGGACGCCGAGCCTTTTGAGCAGCGGCAGCAAGGTGACCACCTCGGCCGTGTTGCCCGAATTGGACAGGGCGATGACCACGTCCTGGCGGGTGATCATGCCCATGTCGCCGTGGCTGGCTTCACCCGGGTGCACGAAGAACGCCGGCGAACCTGTGCTGGCGAGCGTCGCCGCGATCTTCTTGCCGACATGTCCGGATTTGCCCATGCCGGTCACGACAATACGCCCGGTACAGGCAAGCAATGCCTGGCACGCCGTAACAAAGTCACCATCCAGGCGCTCCAGTAGGCTATGAACGGCATCGCGTTCCATCTCGATGCTGCGGCGAGCCGAGGCTGTGAAGTCAAAATCGGGCATATGCACACTTCATTCGTTAACAGACCCGGGAGTATAGCGTCTTGTCATCCGTAACTCATCCGTTGCAGCCTTTGGCGTTGGTTATCCTGGCACCGCTGCCGGCAAAGTGTTGGTGGATATTGCGCCCGGCTTTTATTCTTCTGCCGTTACTTGGGCTGGATACACCAAACTGTTATATTAGCGCGTTCAATTTGCCCGCCTTGTGCCGGTAGCCAGGAAGCCCGATTTTTTTATGACCGACGATTCAGAGTTCATCGTTGACCTCAAGCAGGTCACTTTCAAGCGCGGCGGGCGCACCATCTTCGATGGTGTGGATATTCGCATCCCGCGTGGCAAGGTGACGGGCATCATGGGGCCCTCCGGATGCGGCAAGACCACGCTGTTGCGCCTGATCGGCGCGCAGCTGCGGCCCGAGAGCGGAGAGGTTCTGGTCAATGGTCAGGATATCCCCAGGCTCAGGCGCGAGGCGCTGTTTCGCGCTCGCCAGAACATGGGCATGCTGTTCCAGAGCGGCGCGCTGTTCACCGACCTGAGCGTGTTCGAGAACGTCGCCTTTCCATTGCGCGTTCACACCGAGCTCAGCGAGGACATGATCGCCGATATCGTCAAGCTCAAGCTGCAGGCCGTGGGCCTGCGTGGCGCAAACGGCCTGATGCCCGACGAGCTCTCCGGTGGCATGAAGCGTCGCGTGGCCCTGGCCCGTGCCATTGCGCTGGATCCCGAATTGCTGATGTACGACGAGCCCTTCGTTGGCCAGGATCCGATATCCATGGGCGTGTTGGTACGCCTGATCCGTCTGCTCAACGATGCGCTGGGGCTGACCAGTATCGTGGTCTCCCACGACCTGGCGGAAACCGCGAGCATCGCCGACTACCTCTATGTGATTGCCGATGGCCAGGTGCTCGGTCACGGCGCCCCGGATGAGCTGATGGAGTCGGATAATCCGCGGATCCGTCAGTTCATGCGCGGCGAGCCGGACGGTCCGGTACCGTTTCATTATCCGGCAAAGGATTTTACCGATGACCTGCTGCAGCGCGGGGAGCATAAATGAAGACGCTGTCTGATCGTATTGCGCTGATGGGGGCCTCGGGCCTGGACGTGGTCGCCGCCCTCGGTCGTTCCGGGGTCTTCCTGTTCCATGCGCTGCTCGGTCGCTCCAATTTCGGCAGTGGCTGGAACCTGTTCGTCAAACAGCTTTATGCCGTGGGCGTATTGTCGCTGGCCATCATCATTGTGTCGGGCCTGTTTATCGGCATGGTGCTCGCGCTGCAGGGCTACAACATTCTGAGTACCTACGGCTCGGAACAGGCGGTGGGCCAGATGGTGGCCCTGACCCTGCTGCGGGAATTGGGTCCGGTCGTCACCGCGCTGCTGTTTGCCGGTCGCGCCGGTTCGGCACTGACCGCCGAGATCGGCCTGATGAAGGCCACCGAGCAGTTGTCGGGCCTGGAGATGATCGGTGTCGATCCGCTCAAGTACGTGATTGCCCCGCGCCTGTGGGCCGGTTTCGTCTCGATGCCGCTACTGGCCATGATCTTCTGCGTGGTCGGGATCTGGGGCGGCGCCATGGTTGCGGTCGACTGGCTGGGGGTGTACGCCGGCTCCTACTGGTCCAATATGCAGAACTCGGTCGAGTTTGGCAGCGACATCATCAACGGCCTCATCAAAGCGGTGGCCTTTGCCTTTGTAGTGACCTGGATCGCGGTCTTCCAGGGGTACGATTGCGAACCGACATCGGAAGGAATCAGCCGGGCAACCACCCGCACCGTCGTTTATGCCTCCCTGGCCGTGCTTGGCCTGGATTTCATCCTCACAGCTTTGATGTTCTGATCAGCAAGGAAAACCGAACATGCGTACCCGTACTCTGGAGTTGACCGTTGGCCTGTTCATACTGGTTGGCATTCTCGCCCTGCTGGTCCTGGCGTTGCGCGTGAGCGGACTGAGCATCAGCCCGGGCAACGATACCTACAAGATCCATGCTCACTTCGACAACATCGCCGGCCTTACGCCGCGCGCCAAAGTGACCATGGCGGGTGTGACCATCGGTCAGGTAACGGCCATCGAATTTGACAAGAGCCGTTACACGGCCCGCGTCGAGATGGCTATCGACGGTAACGTCAATACGTTGCCCTCTGACAGTGCTGCCTCCATTCTGACCGCCGGATTGCTCGGTGAGAAATATGTCGGCATCAGTGTCGGAGGAGAAGACAGCATGCTCAAGGATGGCGACCGGATTGTTGACACCCAGTCAGCCCTGGTTCTTGAAGAACTGATCGGGCGTTTCCTGCTCAGCACCGTCAGTAAAGAAGACTAATACGGAGAATGATTATGCGAGCCCTGCTCAAAGCACTGCTGGTTCTTACCCTTGCTGCTCCGATCATGGTGCATGCGGCGGCTACGCCACACGAAATCGTCGAAGACACCTCCAATCGGGTGATGGAGGTTCTGGATGCCAATCGCGAGACCTACAAGCAGGACACCGATGCCTTTCTCGAAGGCCTCAACGAGATCATGGATCCGGTGGTGGACTTTCGCGGTATCGCCCGGAGCGTCATGACCGTGCGTTACAGTGGCCGTGCCTCTGATGAGCAGATGGATCGCTTTATCGATACCTTCAAGCGCAGCATGGTCCAGTTTTACGGCAATGCCCTGCTCGAGTTCGACAGTGGCGCAATCAAGGTGCTGCCACCCACTGGGCGCGGCACCTATGGTGATGATCGCACCAGTGTCGACATGGAGATCCGTACCTCCAAGGGCATGGTCTATCCGGTCACCTACACGATGGTGCGTATCGACGGGCAGTGGAAGGTACGCAACGTCATAGTCGAAGGCATCAACATGGGCCTGCTGTTCCGCGATCAGTTCGCCCAGGCCATGCAGGCCCAGGGCGGCGACCTGGAAGCGGTCATCAGCAACTGGGGCAACGTGGTTGCAGCGTCGGCCAAGACCGTTGAAAAAGAGGTCGAGAATTGAGTGCCAGCATCGCCAGCGACAAGGACGGATTGATCCGGCTGGAAGGCGAGCTGGACTTCACTACCGGGGTCAGCCTGCGCGCCGAACTCGAGCAGGCGGTGAGGGCGCAGAGCGGTGATGTGACGCTGGATTTTGCCGGTGTTACCCACACCAACAGCGTGGGCCTGTCGTTGATACTGGTTGCGGCCCGATCGCAGGCCGAAGGTGCCGGTCGCTTGCGGCTGCAGAATGTGCCGACAGGTCTGCAGAGTATTGCCAGGGTCTGCGAGCTGGAAGACTGGCTCGCCACCCTGACGGTCTGAACACACACATATTTGGATGGAAATCGCATGCAGTCCGAACAGGTCAAACAACTCATAGAGTCACAGCTCCCCGACACTGAAGTCGTGGTCGAGGGTGAAGGCTGCAATTTTCAGCTGCTGGTCATCAGTGATGCGCTGGCGGCCCTGAGCCCGGTCAAGCGCCAGCAACAGATCTACGCCCTGCTGGGTGACCAGATTGCCGATGGCAGCATCCATGCGGTCACCATGAAATTCTTTACCCGTGATGCCTGGAGCCAGCGCGCCTGACACCAGGCATCGCTCCGGTCACCTTTACCTGGCGCACCGCGCCTGACAAGAGAACATACTGCAAATGGATAAACTGCTCATCACCGGCGGCAATCGCCTGGATGGAGAAATCCGCATTTCCGGGGCCAAGAACTCGGCCTTGCCGATCCTGGCTGCCACACTGCTGGCCGATGGCCCGGTGACGGTGTGCAATCTGCCGCACCTGCACGACATCACCACCATGATCGAGCTGTTCGGCCGCATGGGTGTCGAGCCCGTGCTGGATGAACGCATGAATGTGGCAGTCGATCCGACCCGTATTACCACGCTGGTGGCGCCCTACGAGCTGGTCAAGACCATGCGTGCCTCGATCCTGGTGCTGGGCCCGATGGTGGCGCATTTCGGCTATGCCGAGGTCGCCTTGCCGGGTGGTTGCGCGATCGGATCGCGGCCGGTGGACCTGCACATCCGTGGCCTGGAAGCCATGGGCGCGGAAATCACCGTCGAAGAGGGCTACATCAAGGCCCGGGCGCCGGAGGGTGGCCTGCGCGGCGCGCATTTCTTCTTCGATGTGGTCTCGGTAACGGGTACGGAAAACATTCTCATGGCCGCGACCCTGGCCAAGGGTCGCACGGTACTGGAAAACGCCGCCCGTGAACCGGAAGTGGTCGATCTTGCCGAATGCCTCATTGCCATGGGCGCCAAGATCACCGGGCACGGCACCGACACCATCACCATCGAGGGCGTCAAGAGCCTCAGCGGTGCGCGCTATTCGGTCATGCCCGACCGTATCGAGACCGGTACCTACCTGGTGGCCGCAGCAGCCACGGGCGGGCGCATCAAGGTCAAGGATACCGACCCGACGATCCTCGAAGCGGTCCTGCTGAAACTGGTCGAGGCGGGCGCCCAGATCGATACCGGCAAGAACTGGATTTCCCTGGACATGAAGGGTAACCGGCCGCGCGCGGTAAACCTGCGCACGGCGCCGTACCCGGCCTTTCCCACGGACATGCAGGCGCAGTTCATCGCCATGAACGCCGTGGCCGAGGGAACCTCCACGGTAATCGAGACGGTATTCGAAAATCGCTTCATGCACGTGCAGGAAATGAACCGCATGGGCGCGCACATTACCATCGAGGGCAACACCGCCATCGTCACCGGCGTGGCCAAGCTCAAGGGCGCGCCAGTGATGGCGACCGACCTGCGGGCGTCGGCCAGCCTGGTGATCGCCGGTCTGGTTGCCGAGGGCGAGACCCTGGTCGACCGGATCTACCACATTGATCGCGGTTACGAATGCATCGAGGAAAAGCTGCAGATGCTCGGCGGTATCATCCGCCGCGTTTCCTGAGCCAAACAAGGGATCACGCATGACCCAGAGCCTGACTATCGCCCTGTCCAAGGGCCGTATTCTCGACGATACCCTGCCGCTGCTGAAGCTGGCGGGTATCGAGCCGCTCGAGGACCTGGAAAAAAGCCGCAAGCTGATTTTCGAAACCACCGACCCCGATGTGCGTCTGCTGATCATTCGCGCCACCGACGTGCCCACCTATGTGGAGCTGGGTGCCGCTGACATGGGTGTGGCCGGCAAGGACGTCCTCATGGAGTACGGCAGCCAGGGCCTGTACGAACCCCTGGATCTGAAAATCGCCAACTGCCGCCTGATGACTGCTGGCCCGGTCGATACGCCGGAGCCCAAGGGCCGTCTGCGGGTGGCGACCAAGTTTGTCAACGTTGCGCGCCGCTACTACGCCGAGCAGGGCCGGCAGGTCGAGGTCATCAAGCTGTATGGCTCGATGGAGCTGGCGCCGCTGGTGGGGCTGGCAGACAAGATCATCGATGTGGTCGATACCGGTAACACGCTGAAGGCCAACGGCCTGGAGCCGCAGGAGCTGATTGCCACGATCAGTTCCCGGCTGGTGGTCAACAAGGCCGCGATGAAGATGAAACATGCCCGCATCAAGGCACTGATCGAGTTGCTGGGCGCTGCCGTCGAGCAGCGTGCCAGTTGAAGCACTTTTGTACCCACTTGCTCTGAAAGGTGAATGAGATGAATGCGCCGCTGAAAATTGCCCGTCTGGATGCCAGTCAAGCTGACTTCAGCCAGCATCTCGACACATTGCTGGCCTGGGAAGGCGTATCCGACAAGGGCGTCAATGACCGTGTGGAGGAGATCATTGCTGCCGTGCGCGAGCGCGGCGACGACGCACTGATCGAGTACACGGCCCGTTTCGACGGCTTGAACGCGAACTCCATGGCCGATCTGACCCTGGATCGCGCCCGCCTGGAACTGGCGCTGGAGCGCATTACTGCCGAGCAACGCAGCGCCCTCGAGCTGGCTGCAGAGCGGGTCCGGGTCTATCACGAGCACCAGGTGCAGCCGTCCTGGCGCTATACCGAGCCCGATGGCACCATCCTCGGTCAGCAGATCACGCCGCTCGACCGCGCCGGTCTCTACGTGCCTGGCGGCAAGGCGTCCTATCCGTCTTCGGTGTTGATGAATGCGATTCCGGCCAAGGTCGCCGGTGTGCCCGAAGTGGTCATGGTGGTGCCTACGCCGCGCGGCGAGATCAACGAGCTGGTACTGGCAGCCGCCTGTCTGGCCGGTGTCGACCGGGTGTTCACGCTGGGCGGCGCCCAGGCGGTAGCGGCGCTGGCCTACGGTACCCAGACCGTGCCGCGGGTAGACAAGATCGTCGGGCCCGGCAATATCTATGTGGCCACGGCCAAGCGTTCCGTATTCGGGCAGGTGGGCATCGACATGATCGCCGGACCGTCCGAGATCCTGGTGGTATGCGATGGTCAGACCGACCCGGACTGGATAGCCATGGACCTGTTTTCCCAGGCCGAGCACGATGAGGATGCCCAGTCGATTCTGCTGTCGCCGGATGCTGACTTTCTCGACGCTGTCGAGGCCAGTCTCAACCGCCTGCTCGACGGACTCGAGCGTGCCGAGATGGTACGCATCTCCCTGCAGACACGCGGCGCGCTGATCAAGGTCGAGAGCCTGGAGCACGCCTGTGAAGTATCCAACCGCATTGCGCCCGAGCACTTGGAATTGTCGGTGGCCGACCCGGAAGCGTTGTTGCCCCTGATTCGCCACGCGGGTGCCATCTTCATGGGGCGTTATACGCCCGAAGCCCTGGGCGATTACTGCGCGGGTCCGAACCACGTGCTGCCCACCTCAGGGACCGCGCGGTTCTCTTCGCCGCTGGGGGTCTATGACTTCCAGAAGCGCTCGTCGATCATCTTCTGTTCTCCGGAAGGCGCCTCCGAGCTGGGCAAGACCGCCTCGGTACTGGCCCGTGGCGAAAGCCTGACGGCGCACGCGCGTAGTGCCGAATATCGTATAAAACCTTGAAGGCTGGAAGCGGAAAGCTGGAAGCTGGAAGTAAACCCCATACCGGTGTGGGGTCTGGTTTTGCTTCAAGCTTCGAGCTTCTGGCTTTTAGCTTTCTGCTGATGAGGATCGATCTGTGAGCCGTTTCTGGAGCCCTTTTGTCAAAGATCTGGTGCCCTATGTGCCCGGTGAACAGCCCAAGCTGGACAACCTGATCAAGCTCAACACCAACGAGAATCCGTACGGACCTTCGCCTCGGGCCATCGAGGCCATTCGTGCGGTGCCTGACGACAGTCTGCGGCTATACCCCGCGCCGGATGCCGATGCGCTCAAGGCGACCATTGCCGATTACTACGGCGTGCGCAGCGATCAGGTATTCGTCGGCAATGGCTCGGACGAGGTGCTGGCACATGTTTTCCATGGGCTTTTCCAGCATGGCCGGCCGTTGCTGTTTCCGGATATCAGCTACAGCTTCTATCCGGTGTATTGCGGCCTGTATGGTATCGAAGCCAAAACCATCGCGCTGGACGAGGACTTTCGCATCGATCTGGCAGCGTACCGCCAGCCCAACGGCGGTATCATTTTCCCCAATCCCAACGCGCCGACCGGCATTGCCCTGGGGCTTGGTGAGATCGAGCAATTGCTGCAGGCCAACACCGATTCGGTCGTTGTGGTGGACGAGGCCTATGTCGACTTCGGCGCTGAAACGGCTATCAGTCTGGTGGACCGGTACCCCAACCTGCTGGTGACCCAGAGTCTGTCCAAGTCCCGCTCGCTGGCCGGTTTGCGGGTCGGCCTGGCGGTGGGGCATGCGGACCTGATCGAGGCGCTGGAGCGGATCAAGAACAGCTTCAATTCCTATCCGCTCGATCGGCTGGCACTGGCTGGCGCGGAAGCCGCCTTTGCCGATGTGGATTATTTCGAAAGTACCCGGGACAAGGTCATCCGCAGTCGCCAATGGCTGGCGACCAGCCTCGCGGAAATGGGCTTTGAGGTATTGCCGTCAGCCGCGAATTTCGTCTTTGCCCGGCATCGTGAGCACGATGCGGCGGCGCTGGCGAAAGGGCTGCGTGAGCAGCGGGTGATCGTGCGGCATTTTGCCAAACCGCGAATCGACCAGTTCCTGCGTATCACCGTCGGAACGGACGCGCAGAACGAGAAGCTGGTCGAGGCGCTGCGGGCGCTGCTCTGATACCTGCCTTCAGCGTTTGAAATTGGGCCGCACACCGACGGCGGCCTCGACGCTGAGAAGCTTGCCATCGCGCAGCACTTCGATGGTAACGGTGTCGCCGGGTCTGGCCCTGGCGACCTGATTCATTGCCTGGCGGCCGGCCACTGCGGTTTCGCCGTCGATCCGCAGGATCACATCACCCGGTTTCAGCCCCGCCTGCCAGGCCGGGCCCTCGCGATACAACCCGGAAATCACCAGGCCCGAGCCGGGCGCCACCTGAAAGGCTTCGGCCAGATCGGCCGTCAGCGGTTGCACCTCCACACCCAGCCAGCCCCTCACTACGCGGCCATGTTCGATGATTGCCTGCATCACCTCCGTGGCCAACTGCACGGGAATGGCAAAGCCGATACCCTGGGATCCGCCCGACTGGGAGAAGATGGCGGTGTTGATTCCGATCAGATTGCCGGCAGTATCGATCAGCGCGCCGCCGGAATTGCCCTGGTTGATGGCCGCATCGGTCTGGATGAAATCTTCGTAGGTATTGAGCCCCAGCTGGTTGCGCCCGGTGGCGCTGACAATGCCCATGGTAACCGTCTGACCCAGGCCAAAGGGATTGCCGATGGCCAGTACTACATCCCCGATGGCCTGTTGCTCGGCGCTGCTGATCGAGACCGACGGCAGGTTGTCGAGCTCGACCTTGAGCACGGCAAGATCCGTCTCCGGATCGGTACCGACCAGCTCTGCCATGGCCTCGCGACCGTCCCGCAGGGCCACCAGGATCTGTTCGGCTCCAGCGATCACATGGTTGTTGGTGAGCAGATAACCATCGGGGCTGAGAATGACCGCAGAGCCCAGGCTGGTATCCCGTTGCGCCGGCGGGGGCAGGGCGCCGTTGTAGTCGCCGGTCGCCGGATTGCGCAGCAGGGGTGCTCCGGTTACATCCGTCGTGCGCCGGGTGGTATACACGTTGGCCACGGCCGGCGCGGCACGCTGAACCGCGAGTCGATAGGATGACTGGCCGTTGCCCTTGATATCGGGCGTCGGGGCGACGCTGAGATTCGGTGCGCTCGCGGGCATGCCGAGGGGCTCGGGATAATATTGCAGCAGCACCAGTGCCAGCAGTACGCCACAAGTGACTGGCCAGCCCCAGTCGCGCATGAATGCATTCATCAATCAGTCTGTCCCGAGCCCGCATGTAGCCGTTGGCAACCATTGCGCGACAGTATAAGGGGATCAGGGCGATAAATGCAGGCCCGGGGGCAGGCTCGCACGGAACCGGCGCAGAACTGGCCAAAGGCGACCCCACAGCGGACAATGGCCACTGGCTTCACTTACTCAGGAGGACGCCCGATGGTAGAGCGCTCGACATTGGTGGATTACTGCAATCAACTGCTGCAATCGGATGCATTTCAGGACTACTGTCCCAACGGTCTGCAGGTAGAGGGTGCCCAGCAGGTAAGGCGCCTGGTCACCGGCGTGACCGCCAGCCAGGCCCTGGTGGACGCCGCGGTGGCTGCCGGCGCCCAGATGCTGCTGGTACATCACGGTTATTTCTGGAAGGGCGAGGGGCCGACCATTACCGGTATCAAACAGCGCCGACTCAAGACGCTGCTGACCCATGACCTGAATCTCCTTGCCTATCATCTGCCGCTGGACGTGCACGGCGAGGTGGGCAACAACGTTCAGCTGGCGCGACTGATGGGTTGGAGCGTGCTGGGCGGGCTTGAGCCGGCTAATCCGCGCTCGGTCGGGTTGCATGGCGAACTGGCCGAGGCAGTCGACGGTGCCACACTGGCCGGCCAGTTGGCCAATGCGCTTGGTCGCGAGCCCCTGCATATCGCCGGCAATGATCGGCCGATCAAGCGTATCGCCTGGTGTACGGGCGCCGCCCAGGGGTATATCGATCGCGCGATCAGTCTGGGCGTCGACGCCTACGTGACCGGAGAGGTCTCCGAGCCCACGGTGCATGCTGCCCGGGAGAACGGTATCCATTTCTTCGCCGCAGGCCACCATGCGACCGAGCGTTATGGCGTCAAAGCGCTGGGAGAGCACCTGGCCGAACACTTCGGGATCGAGCATCAGTTCATCGATATCGACAATCCGGTGTAGGCCGCATGCGTCAGGCGGGAAGCTATATGTATATTCTTTAAAGGTATTAAAATCACCCTTATTAGATTCCCAGGTGTTTGTTAAGATGCAGTCACCTGAATTCGGGATGCCCGGCGTCCCCTTGATATCGCGAGTACGCCATGCTGGAAAAACTGACTCATCTCAAGCAACTGGAAGCGGAGAGCATCCACATCATTCGTGAAGTGGCGGCAGAATTCCAGAATCCGGTGATGCTTTACTCGATCGGCAAGGACTCCGCAGTGATGCTGCATCTGGCACGCAAGGCGTTCTATCCCGGTCGCTTGCCGTTCCCTGTGCTGCACGTGGATACCGGCTGGAAATTCCAGGAGATGTACAAGTTTCGCGCCAAGATGGTCGAGGAGATGGACCTGGACCTGCTGGTGCACCAGAACGCCGAGGGCCTGGCCCAGGGCGTCGGGCCCTTCACCCACGGTAGCGCTGTGCATACCGATGTAATGAAGACCCAGGCGCTCAAGCAGGCCCTGAACAAGTACGGGTTCGATGCGGCCTTTGGTGGCGCACGGCGCGACGAGGAAAAATCACGGGCCAAGGAGCGCGTGTACTCCTTCCGCGACAAGCACCACCGCTGGGATCCGAAGAACCAGCGTCCCGAGCTGTGGAACATCTACAACGGCAAGGTACACAAGGGCGAAAGCATCCGCGTTTTCCCGCTGTCCAACTGGACCGAGCTGGACATCTGGCAGTACATCTATCTGGAAAGCATTCCGATCGTACCCCTGTATTTTGCCGCCGAGCGTCCGGTCGTCGAGTACAACGGCTCGCTGATCATGGTCGACGACGACCGCATGCCGCTGGACGGCAAAGAGCCGGAAATGAAAATGGTGCGCTTCCGTACCCTGGGCTGCTATCCGCTCACCGGCGCGGTTGAATCCACCGCCGCCACATTGCCGGAAATCATTCAGGAAATGCTGCTGACCCGCACGTCCGAACGCCAGGGCCGCGTGATCGATCACGATCAGGCCGGATCGATGGAGGAGAAGAAGAGGCAGGGGTATTTCTAGCGGTAGCTGGAAGTGATCTGGGCAGCTTGAAGCGGGAAGCTTGAAGCTTGAAGCGACACGGAGTTGGTCATGGATTTCGAGAAGCTTGAGGTATGGAAGCGGTCGGCGCGATTGTCAGTCAGTCTGTACAAGAATTTGAAAGGTCAGCGCGACTGGGGATTTCGGGATCAGATTACACGATCGGGGTTATCTATACCGAGCAACATAGCGGAAGGCATGAGTAGAGACGGGTCCCGTGAAAAGATTCGTTTTCTGCTGATCGCCAAGGGATCCTGTGCCGAGTTGCGCACGCAGTTATATATCGGGCAAGCCGCTGAGTTATTGGCCCCGAATTACGCTGGGGTGGCTATAAGTGAAACGCGCGAAATAGCAGCCATGCTGGCAAGTTTGATTAATACCATCCGCTCGCAGTCCGTGCTGGGTGGAAAGGGATAACGACTGGTTTTGCTTCAAGCCTCAAGCTTCAAGCTTCCAGCTACATATAGAACCGGAAGAAAATACCATGTCACACCAGTCCGATTTGATCAGCGAAGATATCCTGGCGTACCTGGGCCAGCATGAGCGCAAGGAACTGCTGCGCTTTCTTACCTGCGGTAACGTCGACGATGGCAAGAGCACCCTGATCGGGCGTCTGTTGCACGATTCCAAGATGATCTACGAAGATCACATGGAAGCCATCACCAAGGATTCGAAAAAGTCAGGCACCACCGGTGAGGAAGTCGACCTGGCGTTGCTGGTCGACGGTCTGCAGGCCGAGCGTGAGCAGGGCATCACCATTGATGTCGCCTATCGTTATTTTTCGACCGCCAAGCGCAAGTTCATCATCGCCGACACCCCCGGCCACGAGCAGTACACGCGCAACATGGCCACCGGCGCGTCAACCTGTGACCTGGCGATCATCCTGATCGATGCCCGTTACGGCGTGCAGACCCAGACCAAGCGGCACAGCTTCATTGCATCCTTGCTGGGCATCAAGCACATCGTCGTGGCCGTGAACAAGATGGACCTGAAGGACTTCGACGAGGGCGTCTTCAACCAGATCTGCGACGATTATCGCCAGTTCGCCAGCGGGCTGGAAATGCTCGACGGCAATAGCGTGCACTTCGTGCCGATGTCGGCCCTCAAGGGTGACAACGTGGTCAACCGCAGCGAGCGGAGCCCCTGGTACACCGGCCAGACCCTGATGGAAATTCTGGAAACCGTGGAAGTGGCGGCCGACCGCAACCTCAAGGACCTGCGTTTCCCGGTCCAGCTGGTAACGCGTCCGAACCTGAACTTCCGCGGCTTCGCCGGAACGCTGGCTTCGGGTGTGGTACACAAGGGCGACGAGCTGGTCGTGCTGCCTTCGGGCAAGAGTAGCCGGGTCAAGTCCATCGTCACCTTCGATGGCGAGCTGGAAAGCGCTGGCCCCGGCCAGGCCGTTACCCTGACCCTGGAAGACGAAATCGATATTTCCCGTGGTGACGTACTTGCGCATATCGACAATCGCCCATTGATCGGCGATCTGTTCGAGGCCAACCTGGTTTGGATGGCCGACCAGCCCATGCAGCCGGGTCGCAAGTACGACATCAAGCGCGCCACCAGCAACAGCCCGGGCTCTTTTACCCGCATCGTGCATCGTATCGATGTGAACACCCTGGAGCAGCAGGATGCGCCTGAACTGGGCCTGAACGAGATCGGTCGGGTAGAGCTGTCGCTCGAGCGTCCGATCGCCTATGACGACTACCGTGCCAACCGCACCAGTGGCTCCTTTATTGTCGTTGACCGCATGACCAACGGCACCGTGGGTGCCGGCATGATCGTGGCCAAGGGTTTGCTGGGCCAGAACACCACG
>JAESUC010000110.1 GCA_016763285.1 Pseudomonas sp. | reverse complement strand
CGAGGCCGACGCCCGCGGCCGAACCGGTCTGGAGAACGAGCCCTACCCGCAGGCGGATTACCTGCGCGCAGCGGCCCGGGCCGCGCGCAACGTCAGCGTCGAATCGCTGCTGTCGCAAGGCCTGGAGGGTGCTGAACTGGGCAAGGGGCTGGAACGTGAGCGGGAAAGGGCCATCGCCGACTTCAAGACGCAAATGACATCCTGAACAGGTAGAAGCGGCGGCCCCGCCGTGGCGAGAGACACCGAACACTCCCCAGCCAAACCCTTCGCGGCCAGGCGGCCGCTCCTATCTGATCGGTGCGTACATGCAGGGCCTCAGTGGTAACGCAAAAACCGGTAGGAGCGGCGGCCCCACCGCGAAAGGGAAACACCACCGAACACTCCCGACCAAACCCTTCGCGGCCAGGCGGCCGCTCCTACCTGATCGGTGCGTACATGCAAGGCCCCAGTGGTAACGCAAAAACCGGTAGGAGCGGCGGCCCCGCCGCGAAGGGGTTCGGCTAGCCGCCGACTCGGAAAGCCAGTGCTGCGGCCTCGAGCAGCGCCGGTGATGTCAACGCCTGGCCCTTCCAGGCAAAGGGCACCGGCCACAGTTGTTGATCTCCCTGCCACCCAGCCCAGAGTTCGGCATGGGTTTGATCGCTCCCCGGCAACACCGCGTGGGGCGCAAGCACGGCAAGAGGCCAGAGCACGAAGGCATTGCGCACCACCTCCGGCCGGGGCAAGGTCTGGCCTGCGTGCACACCGACCAGATCACCGAAGCTGAGGATGTCGATATCCAGCGTAATACGACCTGGCGAGGGGGAATCACGACGGCCGCAGGCGGCCTCGATCGCTTTCAGCGCAGCATTGAGATCCTGCAGCGACAGATGGGTGTGGGCACCGACCACCATATTGTAGAACCGCCGGCCCAGCACGCCGACGGCCTCGCTCTCGAACACCGGGGACAGGTCCAACGGCCCGACCAGCTGCTGCAGCGCATCAAGTCCCCGAACCAGGTGAAGATCCCGTTCAGTGTTGCTGCCGATACCGAGAAAAATGGCCGTCATGCCGGATTCACCCCACGCTCGATCAGCACACCTACCCCGCCGGATGCCTGGCTGACGGCGCCGGGCTTGGTCACCCGCAAACGCAACCAGGGTACGGAAAACTCCCGCATGATCAACGCTGCAACATTCTCGGCCAGCGCTTCGACCAACAGGAACTCGCTGCTACCGACAAAATCCAGTACCCGCTGACTGACCGCTGCATAATCCAGCGTTGCCTTCAGGTCGTCCCCTGCTGCCGCGGCGCGGATATCCCAGCCCAGATCAAGATCCAGCACCAGTGGCTGCAGTATCGTGCGCTCCCAGTCGTAGACGCCGATCACTGCCTCTACCGCCAGCCCCTTGATGAATACCTGGTCCACACGCAACTCCACTGTCGACTACAATCGGGTTTTGATCACGGCAAAGGCCATGTCCATCGAACTCATACTACTACTGTGCACCGGCTACCTGCTCGGGTCGATATCCTTTGCCGTGGTGTTCAGCAAGCTCGGCAAGCTGCCGGACCCCCGCAGTTTTGGCTCGGGCAACCCGGGCGCCAGCAACATGCTGCGCCTGGGCGGGCGGCCCCTGGCGCTGGCGACCCTGCTCGGCGATCTTGGCAAGGGCGCGCTGGCGGTCTGGCTGGCCAGTCTCTGGCTACCCGGCCCAGCTGCACTCGGCTGGGTGGGTCTGGCCGCCGTGTGCGGGCATATCCTGCCGGTATTCCACCGGCTGCAGGGGGGCAAAGGCGTTGCCACGGCTGGCGGCGTTCTGCTGATGCTATCCTGGCCGGCCGCTCTGGTCGCAGCGGTACTCTGGCTCGGCATCTTTGCCTGGCAGCGTATTGCCTCACTCGCTTCGCTGGCAGCCTGCCTGGGTCTGGTGCCCTGGCTTGCCTGGCTCAGACCGGAACTCTTGCTACCCTGCGGGCTCATGCTGGCCCTGATCATGCTGCGTCACCGGCTCAATATCGGCCGCCTGCTCGACGGCAGCGAGAATCATTTCAAACGTTGAGCCTCAAGCGTTGAGCGGCGGTAGCTGATCCATCGGCCAGCGCGCACGCGCTTCAATGCCTGCCTGATCATGCTGCCCGGCCATCAGACGCTGACAACCGGCATAGGCGATCATCGCGCCGTTGTCGGTACAGAACGCTGGCCGCGCGTAGAAAAGCTCACCCCGGAGGCCACTGGCCATTTTCTCCAGTGACTGGCGCAACTGGCGATTGGCGCTCACGCCCCCGGCAATCACCAGGGTTTTCAGACCGGTGGTCTTGAGCGCACGCTTGCATTTGATCGTCAGGGTATCCACCACCGCCTGCTCGAAGGCCAGCGCAACATCGCAGCGCGTCTGCTCGCTGGTATCGCCAGCGACCACGCATTGCTGCCAGGCATTGAGCGTGGCGGTCTTGAGTCCACTGAAACTGAAGTCCAGACCCGGTCGATCGGTCATTGGGCGTGGAAAGGTGAAACGTCCGGGGGTACCGGAGGCTGCAAGTCTGGCTATTTCCGGACCGCCTGGATACGGCAGTCCCATCAGCTTGGCGGTCTTGTCGAAGGCTTCACCGGCAGCATCATCCACGGACTCGCCCAGCATTTCGTACTGGCCAATACCGTCCACCCTGACCAGCTGGGTATGCCCGCCGGAGACCAGCAGAGCCACAAAGGGAAAGGCGGGCGGCTTTTCTTCCAGCATGGGCGCCAGCAGGTGGCCTTCCATATGGTGAACGCCCAGCGCCGGCACGCCCCAGGCGAAGGCGAGCGCCCGAGCGCATGCGCCCCCGACCAGAAGCGCACCGACCAGACCCGGGCCGGCGGTGTAAACCACGCCGTCCACATCCCCTTCCTTAATGCCTGCCTTGGCGAACACCTCGCGCATCAGCGGAATCAGCCGTTTGACGTGGTCACGGGAAGCCAGCTCGGGCACGACTCCGCCGTACACGCGGTGCAGGTCGATCTGGCTGAACAGGGCGTCGGCCAGCAGGCCTCGCTCGCTGTCGTACAGGGCGATGCCGGTTTCATCACAGGAGGTTTCAATACCCAGAACGCGCATAGGGTCCTTGCTGCAATCAGCTGTTGGAATGGCTGCGCATGATAATATTCTCGGGGGCTGCGGGCCAGTTTTTCCGCAGCCGGTGCCAACCCGCCGTGCACCGTTCGTCCGGAATTTGGCCGGCGGCCCGGCGCTTTGATCCAATCTTGTTTTGCATTTCCCGTTCAGAGGCGTTAACATCCGCTCCCCTTGAAATGCAATCGCTTCTGGCCAAGGCCGGGAGCTTGACTCACAGTTGAACTTTGAGAAAAGGTACGAAATGCCTGCCGTCAAACTAAAAGAGAACGAACCCTTCGACGTGGCCCTGCGCCGCTTCAAGCGCTCCTGCGAAAAAGCCGGTGTACTGGCTGAAGTCCGTCGCCGCGAGTTCTACGAGAAGCCCACTACCGAACGCAAGCGTAAGG
>JAESUC010000109.1 GCA_016763285.1 Pseudomonas sp. | reverse complement strand
GCCCCCAACCAGCGGTGAAATCGATTCTGAGGAAGCGAGCCAGCCAGACCCAGGCCGAAAGTCCACGCCGACACGCTGCAAGTACGTCCCTGTAAGCTCGACGATGGCATCCCTGCCATCGACGGTCGGCTTAGTCCTCTCGCCCTGCGTCTGCCACCGGCTACTCAGTTGCCGGCGGGGAACCCCGGAGGGCTATTGGGCAGGAGTGCTTGGCTTTTGACCTTGGACAGCAAACTCAGCCTCACGCCGCTGCCGGTTGAGCGCACAGACTGGCAGGGTGCAGAAAGTGTCTGAAACAGGGACGTTTCTGACAAGCCTCCATGGACGGATTCACGGCGGCTTTCGGAACCCTGGCAGGCTGGGAGCTCGGAAACTCGGAGCCAGCGGTGAAATCGATTCTGAAAGGCTATCCTTCAGGACCGGGGATTCAGACCGGCAGAACCCTGCAAAAAAGTGACTTGATATAACCCGTTTCCGGAATGGCCGGGTGCAGCGGATGGTCGGGGCCCTGGAAGCCGCGTTCGGTGATGACCAGGTGACGATCAAGGTGCCGGCTGGAGGCCAGCAGGATGTCGCGCAAGGTATCTTCTGCAAGGTGCATCGAGCAGGAGGCAGAGACCAGGATGCCGTCCTTGTTCAGCAGCCTGATGGCTTGCTCGTTCAGGCGACGGTAGGCGGCTTCGCCGTTGCGCTGGTCCTTGCGCTTCTTGATGAAGGCTGGCGGATCGGCGATGACCACGTCGAATTTCTCCCCTGCCGACTTGAGCTCGCGCAGAGCATCCATCACGTCGCCCTCGACGACTGACATACGGTCGGCGACACCGTTGAGGCCGGCGTTATGCTCGACCAGATCCAGCGCCGGCGCCGAGCTGTCCACGCACATGACGTCGCTGGCACCGAAGGCAGCGGCCTGCACGCCCCAACCGCCGATGTAGCTGTAGAGATCGAGCACCCGCTTGCCCTTGACGTAGGGCGCCAGGCGCGCACGGTTCATGCGGTGATCGTAGAACCAGCCGGTCTTCTGTCCTTCCCATACTGGCGCCTCGAACTGCACACCGTTTTCCTCCAGCGCAACGCGCTCTGGCACCTCGCCATGCGCGGCCTCGACATAGGATGCGAGGTCTTCAGCCTTGCGCGCACCGCTGTCGTTCTTGAACAACACGCCCAGGGGCTTGAGCACCTGGACCAGCGCTTCGACGATCTCGCCGCGCACCCGCTCCATCCCGGGCGTGGCAATCTGTACTACCAGGTAGTCACCAAAGCGGTCCACAACCAGACCTGGCAGCAGGTCCGCGTCGCCGTAAACCAGGCGATAGAACGGCTTGTCGAACAGCTTTTCGCGCAGGCTGAGAGCCACCTGCACACGGTGCACCAGCAAGGACTTGTTCAACGGCGTGCCGGTATCCCGGCTATGCATGCGCGCACAGATCAGGTTGGTCGGGCTCATGGTGACCAGGCCGAATGGCTTGCCGGTGGCGCTCTCGAGCTGGACCTCCTGGCCCGGTTCGAAGGCGGTCAGAGGAGTCTGTGCGGTATCCACTTCGTTACTGAAAACCCAGAGATGACCGGCCTTGATTCGGCGATCGCTATTGGACTTCAGACGCAGGCTTGGCAGTGTCATCACAGAGCTCCTCTTTCAGACGGTAGTAAATTCCACCGGGCGGGCAGTATACAGGCTGTCCAGCCCGGCAGTCTGCGGCTAAACTGGAAACTCCCGCACGACATCGGACCGCATCCCATGACAGACGATCTTACGGAAGAGCAGATCAGGCGCGCCCTGCAGGGCATAAGTGTACCGCCCCAGCCGCAGATCATGGTGGATCTGCAGATGGAGCAGGTGATGCCCGACCCGGACCTGAAGGTCATCGCGCGGCTGATCAGCCAGGATCCCGGCCTGTCCGGCAGCCTGCTCAAGGTGGTCAATTCACCCTTTTTTGGCCTGGCCAACCGGATTTCATCGATCCAGCAGGCGGTCAATCTGCTGGGTGTGCGGCGGGTGATCAATATCATCAATGCCCAGTCGATCCGGGGCGAGATGACCGACGAGAACATCGTCAACCTCAATCGCTTCTGGGACAGCGCCCAGGATGTGGCGATGACCTGCATGACCCTGGCCAAGAAGATCGGTTGTATAGAACCTGATGAGGCCTATGCCCTTGGGCTGTTCCACAACTGCGGCATTCCGCTGATGCTGCGGCGCTTCCCCTACTATATCGAGGTGATGGAAGAGTCCTACTCGCAGGCGGGTCAGCGCATCGTCGATGTGGAGAACCAGCGAATGAATACCAACCATGCTGTGGTAGGGTATTTCACGGCAAAGTCCTGGCTGCTACCCCGTCATCTCTGCGAAGCGATTGCCAGCCACCATAATGCCGAACAGATTTTCACCCAGGAGGATTACGACCCGGGGCTGAAGAATCTGCTGGCCATTCTGAAGATGGCCGAGCACATATGTCAGGCTCACCGGGTGCTGGCAAACCAGCCGGTCGATCACGAATGGAACGCCGTTGGGCACGAGATCCTCGAATATGTCGGCCTTACCGAGTACGACTACGAGAATCTGGAAATCAACTGCCGGGAGATGATGATCACTGGCGAAGGCCGCTACTTTCACGACTGAACGCACAGCCTGTCACACCGATTCAAGGAGCACTGCATGTCGACACCCCTCGTTATCACGGTCATTTCCGCGGACAAGCCCGGCCTGGTTGAAAGCATTGCCCAGGTCATCAATCGCCATGGCGGCAACTGGCTGGAGAGTCGCATGGCACGGATGGCCGGGCAGTTTGCCGGCATACTGCGCGTGGACATCGCCGCGGAGAAGGTGGAGGCGCTACGCATCGATCTGGACGGGTTGACCAGTCTGGGCATCAACGTCCAGGTGGCGGTCAGCGGTCAGGCCGATGAGCCCGAGCTGGAGATCCTGCATATGAGCCTGGTGGGGAATGACCGCCCCGGTATCGTGCATGAGGTGTCGCAGGTCCTGGCGCGCAACGGGGTCAACGTGGAGCAGCTGAATACCGAATGCGAGCCTGCGCCCATGAGCGCGGAT
>JAESUC010000012.1 GCA_016763285.1 Pseudomonas sp. | reverse complement strand
CGCGGAGTATTGGCAATGGGCTCCGCGTTCGCTCCACCCCGTCATTCTCGCCCCAACTCGTCATTCCCGCCCCACCCCGTCATTCCCGCGAAGGCGGGAATCCAGGCGGTCTCTGGGAACTGCACAGCAAGCCCTAACAAACCACCGTCGTTCCCGCGAAAGCAGGAACCCATTTTGACGTGGTGCAGCACGCACCGACCCATTCGCCCAAGCTGACCCGACAATGGATCCCCGCGTTCGCGAGGATGACGTTTAGGGTGGGCTTACAGCTTCAGCCCCCGGCTGATGATCTCCTTCATGATCTCCGAGGTCCCGGCGAATATTCGCTGGATCCTGGCATTGGCGTACATCCGGCAGATCGGGTATTCCCACATGTAGCCAGCGCCACCATGTAGCTGCACGCCCTCATCCACCGCCTTGCCCAGCAACTCGGTGGTGAACAGCTTGGCTTCGGCGGCGACTTCGGCGGTCAGCTTCTTCTCGTTATGGTCCATCACGCAGCGGTCGACGAAGCATTGGGCGACGTCGATCTGGGTGCGCAATTCGGCAAGCTTGAAGCGGGTGTTCTGAAATTCGGCTATCGGTTTGCCGAAGGCCTTGCGTTCGTGCACGTATTCCAGGGTTGCGCGGAACGCCGCTTCGGCTCCGGCCACGGCGCCGCAGGCATTGGTCAGGCGTTCCTGGGCAAGCATCTGCATCAGGTAGATGAAGCCGGCCTTGCCATCACCCAGCAGGTTGGCTTTGGGGACCTTCACGTCGTTGAAGAACAACTCGGCGGTGTCCTGGCTGTGCATGCCCATTTTCTTCAGCTTGCGACCGCGCTCGAAGCCTGCCATGCCGCGCTCGACCAGAAACAGTCCCATGGCGTGCTTGTTGGCCGGATCGGTCTTGGCGGCCACGATGACCAGGTCGCTGAGCAGACCGTTGGAGATGTAGGTCTTGGAGCCGTTGAGCACATAATGGTCGCCCTGCTCCACGGCGGTGGTGCGCATGCCGGCCAGATCCGAGCCGGCGCCGGGTTCGGTCATGGCGACGGCGAGGATGGTTTCACCGCGGATGATCGAAGGTAACCAGCGCTGCTTCTGCTCTTCGCTGCCATATTCGGAAATGTAGGGTCCGCAGAGTGCCGAGTGCAGCGGCAGCATGAACCCCGGCTCGTTGATATAGGCCAGCTCCTCGCTCATGATCTGCTCGTAGCGAAAGTCCTTGAGGCCCGCACCGCCGTAGGCTTCGTCCGCCCAGGGCAGCAGAAACCCCAAGGCGCCGGCTTTGGTCCAGACCTCGCGGTCGACCATACCGGCCTCCTCCCAGGCGTCCTGATGCGGGACCACCTCCTTTTGCAGGAAACTACGGAAGGATTCGCGGAACATCCGGTGCTCGGTGTCGAAGTGTATGCGCTGCATGGCGGGACTCCTGATTGTTGTCGGTCCAGACTAGCCCCGCCCTGTGCGCTGCTCAATGACAGCTGCGCTCATCGCAATTGACCATTTTGCCCGCAGGTCTGCGGTTGCGGCACGCCCGGCCCTGTGGCTAACTCGTCCGCAGCCCTCCGGAGAACGCCAGCCGCCATGAGCAACAGGTCCGTCGCCATTCATTTCGTTCGAGCCGCCCTGCGCGGCGCGCAGCGCCATGGGCACGACAATCGCGCCCTGTTGCTGGCGGCGGGCATCAACCCTGACCTGCTGGAACAGCCGCGCATGCGCGTGGACGCCCAGCAGTACGCCCGCCTGATCCAGCAGCTGTGGGATACCCTGGAGGATGAGCTGATGGGGTTCGGGCCGGTACGCAGCCGCCCGGGCACCTTTGCCATGATGTGCCATGCGCTGATCCACTGCCCGACCCTGGAGCGCGCCCTGCAGCGGGGGATGCTGTTCTATGGCCTGTTTGCCGACAACCCGGGCATCAGCATGCGCGAGGCCGACGAGGTGATCTGGCTGGAGATCGATACCCACATGATGGATGACCCCGATCACTTCCTGACCGAGTCGCTGCTGGTGATCTGGCATCGCCTGGCGAGCTGGCTGATCGGCAAGCGGATTCCGCTGGAGCAGGCCAGTTTTGCCTATCCGGCACCGATGCATCACCAGGAATACCAGCTGATCTTCGGATGCCGTTTGCATTTCGAGCAACCGGTGACGGCTCTGGCCATTCCACGCAGCTACATGCAGATGCCCCTGATCCAGGATGCGCGCACACTCAAGCGGTTTCTGGAACAGTCGCCCTCGGATCTTCTGTCGCGCCGGGATTTCGGTAATAGCCTGTCAGGCCGTATCCGTCAGCTGATCGGGCGCAACGTGGGGAATGAAATGCCGGACATGGAGTCAGTCGCCAGCCAGCTGAGCATGAGCCCACCCACGCTCAGACGACACCTGCGCGAGGAAGGCACCTCCTATCAGGAGCTCAAGGATCATCTCAGGCGCGACATCGCCATCTATCACCTGTCACGCCAGGATATGCCGATTCAGGATCTGGCGGCCCTGCTCGGCTTTTCCGAACCCTCCGCGTTCCACCGGGCGTTCAAGAAATGGACCGGACTGACTCCGGGCGAATACCGGTGACAGCCCGGCGGGCCGTTATGTCATGCCTGGCTCAGGCGCGCTCGCACTCGACATCCGCGCGCACCCGGATCACTGCCCGTTGCAGGCTTTCAGTGGCTTCGACCTGCGCACCCGGAGCAATATTGACCCGCACCGGTCCGGCGACCTCGGGACCGTTGTGGAAGGTCACGGTACACTGTGCTCTCTGCTCGCCCTGATTGGTGAGAATGACCGCCACTACGTTGCCGACATTGCTGGTGTCGGTTTCAATGTCCAGACCTTCCGCCTGCAGGTCCACCTCGATCGGAAAGGCGCCGGGCCCCAGGGGGTCGGTGGTCACGCCCGCGTTGAGCGTGGTCTGGGCCAGCAATGGCAGCGACAGGGTGAGCAGGCAGAGCGAAAGCAGATATTTCATCGTGAATCTCCTTGCGGGATCGCGTTTTATTGGACAACGTAAATAAACAGCGTCAGGACAGACAGCATGAAAGCCCCACGCGTTACTCTGGAACAATGGCGAACCCTGCAGGCTGTGGTCGATTGCGGGGGCTTTGCCCAGGCCGCAGAGGTATTGCATCGTTCACAGTCTTCGGTGAGTTACACCGTTGCCCGCATGCAGGAGCAACTGGGCGTGCCGCTGCTGGAGATCATTGGCCGCAAGGCGACTCTCACAGAGGCGGGCGCGGTATTGCTGCGCCGGTCACGCAACCTGCTCAAGCAAGCCAGCCAGCTCGAGACACTGGCTTTCAATATGGACCAGGGCTGGGAACCGGAAGTTCGCCTGGTGGTGGATGCGGCTTACCCTACCTGGCGTCTGGCAAACGCACTCAGGGCCTTCATGCCCCTGAGCCAGGGCTGCCGCGTACAGTTACGGGAGGAAGTCCTGTCGGGGGTGGAGGATTGTTTACTGAATGATTCCGCCGACCTGGCGATCTCCGGCATGAGCATCGCCGGTTATCTGCCGCACCAGATCAACGCTGTGGACTTTGTTGCAGTGGCCAACCCGGACCATCCGCTGCACCAGATGAACCGGGCGCTCACCCACGACGACCTGCAAACCCAGCTGCAGGTGGTCATTCGCGATTCGGGACACCATCCGGTGGACTCCGGCTGGCTGGGTGCCGAACAGCGCTGGACCGTGGCGAGCCTGGGCACAGCCGCCACGCTGGTCGCCAGTGGGCTGGGCTTCGCATGGCTACCGGAGCATGAAATTACCGAGGAGCTGAAGCAGGGCCGGCTCGCCCCGCTCCCCCTGCAGCAGGGCGCAAGGAGATCTCACTTTCTCTATCTGTACGCCAACAAGGACAAACCGCTGGGGCCGGCCACACAGATCCTGGCGGATCTGCTGATCGAACATTCCATGGCCGAGTGAACGGGCTCAGTCCTCATTGCACTCGATACTCACGCGCACACGCACGATCTCGCGCTGGAACGCCTGGGTCAGCACCGTCTTCTCGCCCGGCGCCAGCCGCACGCGCAGCGGAGACGGACGCTCCGGGCCGTTGACGAAGGTAGCGACGCAGAACGCCTCCCGACGGTCCTGGTTGAGCAGCGTCACGGTGGCCACATTGCCCACATCACCAGTGTCGGTATTGACCAGATCCAGCCCTCCGGCCTTCAACTCCACGTCTACCGGGAAACCCAGCGGCGAGACACCCTGCTGGGCAAAAACCGGCAGGGAAAGGGCCAACAAACCGACAATCAGTAACTGTTTCATGGTAAACCTCCTTGAAAGGAATCCGCTGAACCTGTCCCTCTTGGACTCTATCCGGGGGCAAAGTTCTGCGCGAGGATTCAAGTGCAAGCTTACAGGCGATGACAAACCGATATCGGCAAGGCATGCTCTCCAGATATTACCTGCTCCGGACCGATACCGGGTCGACTCTAAAGGAAAGGACTCATGGCTTACCTGCAACTCAACGGCTGCAACCTGCATTATACCGACCAGGGCGCAGGCGAACCGGTACTGCTGATCCACGGGCTGGGCTCCAGCGGCCGCGACTGGGAGCACCAGATCCCCGCCCTGCTACCCCGCTACCGGGTACTGTGCCTGGACATGCGCGGCCACGGCAAAAGCGACAAGCCCGCCGGGGGTTACAGCGTCAAGGCCTTTGCCGATGACTGCCTGGCGTTCATTGAGCACATGCAGCTGGTCAAGCCGCACATTGTCGGCATTTCCATGGGCGGCATGATCGCGTTCCAGCTGGCCACCGACCATCCCGACATCCCGGCCAGCCTGACCATCGTCAACAGCGGACCGGAGCTGATTCCGCGACGCCCCCGCGAATATCTGCTGGTCGCCCAGCGCCTGTTTTTCGCCCACGTGCTCCCCCTGAGCGCCGTGGCACGGGGGCTGGCCAAGACGCTGTTTCCCAAACCCGAGCAGCAGGACATTCGCGAAACCTTCGAGGCCCGCTGGCTGGAGAATGATCGGCGCGCCTATCTGGCATCACTGCGCGCCCTGGTTGGCTGGGGTGTGTCGGATCGGCTCGACCGGATCAACTGTCCGGTTCTGGTCATCAGTGGCGATCAGGACTATACCCCGGTGGAGAAAAAGCGCGAATATGTCTGCCGTCTGGGCGACGCCCGGCTGGAAGTGATCCAGGACTCGCGCCACGGCACGCCTATTGATCAGGCCGACCTGTTCAACAGACTACTGCTGGACTTTCTGGCCCAGTCGGGTTCTGCTGCACCCGCCGAGAAAACGGCCTGAACTCATTTTTAACCATTCCTTTGGAGAGATTGACCATGCTGAAACGCCTTGTCGCCACCTGCACGCTGATGCTGGCCGCCACCACCGCCCTGGCAGACAACCCGCAGGTACTGCTCAAGACCACCCATGGCGATATCAAACTGGAGCTCAATGCCGAGGCCGCACCGGTCAGTGTCGAGAACTTTTTGCGCTATGCCGATGCCGGACACTATGACGGCCTGATCTTCCACCGGGTGATGCCGGGTTTCATGATCCAGGGCGGCGGCTTTACCCCCGACATGAAGCAGCGTGACGTCGGCAAACCGATCAAGAACGAAGCCGACAACGGCCTGCGTAACGACAAGTACACCGTCGCCATGGCCCGCACCCAGGTGGTCGACAGTGCGACCAGCCAGTTCTTCATCAACCTGAACAACAACGATTTCCTCAACCATGGCGGTCGTGATTTCGGCTATGCCGTATTCGGTGAAGTCATCGACGGTAAGCACGTGGTCGAAACCATCGCCAAGGTCCCCACCGCCAATACCGGCATGCACCAGAACGTGCCGACCAACCCGGTCGTGATCCAGAGCATCGAGCGCGTCGAAGCGCCGGCCGAGTAAGTCAAAGGGCGCGCAGGCCAGCTCTGCGCGCTCATTTTCCAGCCTTATCGCCAGCCGAAAAGCCGTGTACGAGCAGGAGCTCGAACATCCCGGGGGCCGTGCTTTAACGAAGCGCCGAGCCATACCCGAACGCACGCATCTTCAGCGAGCCTCGCTCCCCTGGGACCGTCGAGCTGCTGCTCGATGATGTGCCGGCCAGGCTACTCCACCTGTCGGTACGGCAGATACTCCCTTGCATCGGCGTGATAGCCCCGCACACCCTCCTCTTCACGCACTAGAAAATCCGCCACAGCGTCATGCAGCGGTTCCTGCAATTTGTGCCAGGACTGGGTCAGCACGGGCTCGAAGCCGCGCACCAGCTTGTGCTCGCCCTGGGCGCCAGCGTCGAAGCGCTCCAGACCTTCGGCGATACAGCGTTCCATGCCCTGGTAGAAACAGGTCTCGAAGTGCAGGCGGTCGTACTCCTCCAGGCAGCCCCAGTAGCGACCGTACAGGGTGGTGTCGTCCGCCAGGAAGAAGGCACCGGCCACATCGCGGCCATCCTGCCGGGCGAACACCAGGCGAATGGCATCGGGCATTGTTTCGCCAAGCATCTGGAAGAACGCCGGCGTGAGATAGGGATTTTGGCCGCGCTTGAGGTAGGTCGCGGCGTAGAACGGATAAAAGGCGTCCCAGACCGCAGGCGTCAGCTCTCTGCCGGACAGCCAATGGAAGCTGATCCCCTGCTCGGCCACCGACTGGCGCTCCTTGCGGAAGTTCTTGCGCTTGCGTGAGTTGCAGGCAGCAAGAAAATCATCAAAGCCCTGGTACCCGCGATTGAACCAGTGAAACTGGCACCCCAGGCGTCTGACCCATCCTGCCGCGTGCAAGGCCTGATCCTCTTCACCCGTGTTGAACAGCAGGTGCATGCCCGAGACCTCGTTGCGATCCAGTTCCTGATCGAGATAGTCCAGTATCCGGGCGCGACTCTCAGCGCAGCGTGACAGCAGCCTTGGGCCCTGCACCGGCGAGAAAGGCACGGCCGCCAGATACTTTGGGTAGTAGCTGCGTCCGCTGCGCTCCCAGGCCTGGGCCCACTGGAAATCGAAAACGTATTCGCCGTAGGAGTGCATCTTGCGGTAGAGAGGCAAGGCTGCACGCAACAGGCCCTCGTCATCCAATACCACGAGATGAGCAGGCTCCCAGCCGTGCTGAGCGCTGACCGAACCGCTGTCCTCCAGCGCAGCCAGAAAGGCATGGCGCAGGAACGGATAGGCACTGCCGAGCAGGCCTTCCCATTGCGCAGGGGAGATCTGGTTGATGTGGGTAAGCTGACGTATTTTCATCGCTACAGCATGCCATAGCGCGGCGGGTATTCGCAGAGCGCAACGCACTCCATGCGTAACAAAAAGCCCGGCAGGGTGCCGGGCTTGATGGTCAGGGCTGGCTTATTGGGCCGCCCACTCGAGGAAGGCCTCCCGACTCTCCGGGCTGAGCAGCAACCAGAGCTGCTGCAGTGTGGTGAGTGTCGCGTCATTGTGTGGCAGGGTCTGAGCAGCGGCGACTTTAGATGGGGCCGGCGGCGTGCTGGTGTAGGTTACCGTGGCAGGGCTGGCAGCAGCCTGCTGGGCCTCGAGGGGCTGAACTTCATTGTCGAAGCTGACGCTGGAGCCACCGCCCATCAACTGGCCGATCAGTGACACATAGGCTGGACCCGGCTCGGTGGGGTAGCGGGTGCCTGTGCGGGTATTCTGTGACCAGCCGGCAAAGTCGTCCTTGATCGCCCGGGCCTCCCGGAGATTGCTCGGGGCGTCAAACCCCAGCCGCCAGACTTCGCCCGCATCGCCATCGATCGTGAAGGTGGCGCTGCGTGTACGGACCACCTCACTGCTGAGCCCACCGTCCAGATCATAGACGTTTTCGTAGTAGGCATTGATCCGATAGGTGCCTGGCTGGAGCTCCAGCTTGCGGTCCTGATTGCCGGTCATCCGGTTGGCTTCCGGCACCGGCTGACCGTTGATGTTGAGCACTTCGAGGGTGTACGGCATTTCCACGATGACCAGTTGACCCGTCGGCTGCTCCGCGCCGGAATACAGTTTGACCGGCTCACGCTGCGCACAGGCGGCAAGCATGCAAGCAACAGCGACAACGAACAGATTGCGCATGGCAACTCCTTGATTTATCGATAGATCCAGAGGGTGGAAGGCTGTCTTCCGACGGGTAACTGAGGGTGATAATAAGACGAAAAGATGTCACTAATATGACAAAAGGGTTATGCCGGAGGCATAACCCTTCTTGGTAGTGCTTTGAGCTGACGATCAGAAATCGTAGCGCAGACCAACACTCAGACCAGTCGCATCTTCACCAGCGGCACCCGCCGGATCAGCGGTACGAGCCTGTCTCCAGGGAGTCAGGGCAGCGTTGGAATCGTTGTCGGTCATGGCATAGTTGGCATAGACGCGAACGGCCTTGTCCAGCTTGTGCTCTACACCGATAACCCACAGGCTGCTGTCGAAGTCATCTGCATCGGATTCACGGGTCAACCACATGCCCTTGATCGCAGTTGCAGAAGCTACCTTGAACTCAGCGCCCAGACCGAAGGTGTCAGCGGTCAGCTGATCGCGTACGGCTTGAGTAACAGTGTCGTTTTCATAATCAACGGTCTGGTAGAAAGCCACACCCTTGAGGCTGTCAGTGATCTTGTAGGCACCGGCAAAGCGAACACCATTACGCTCGCCACGGCCGGTATCTTCATCTGCAGTCTCGTAAGCCAGTGCAGCCTCGACAACATCACCTTCATAGTTCAGCGACATGCTGGTGGTGTTGGTATCAACATCATCGCCAGCCACGGTAGTTTCATGCAGCGAGTAGCCCAGCTTGGCGAAGAAACCGCTCATGTTCGGAGTGGTGTACTCGATGGTGTTGTCATAACGCTCGTCGAAGCGGGCGTTGCCAACACGGGTCAGGTTGCGCATGTCACCGACCTGGTCACCGAACAGGTTGGCCGGGCCACGGGCTGCCTTGAAGGGGCTGTCAAAACGGCCAGCGCGGACAGCACCGAAGTTGCCACCCAGACCCACGAAGGTGTCGCGAGTAGCCAGAGTCTCGCCGTTGTCCGTACCGAAATCGATCTGCTGCTCGATCTGGAAGAACGCGTTCAGGTTCGGGCTGACGTCGTGGTTGCCCTTGAAGCCCAGGCGGGAGGAGTTGCTCGACAGGTTGACTTCGGAATAGTCGGCGCCGTCATCGAGGTGGTCGATCGAGACGTGGGCGCGACCGTATACGGTCACGTCTGCCATTGCCGCAACCGGCATGGCCGCAGCGGCCCCAATAACAATCGCAAGCAGCTTCTTCTTCATCAGTACTCTCCTAGGTATTTTAAACGCCAGCTCAGTTGACGTGCCGTCGTTGTTTCGACTGGGGCGATTATGGAAATCCCAGATGACAAAACGGTTACCGGACGATGAAGATTTGAATGAAGGGGAACTTATGCTCGGAAGTTCAATACACGGACAGCAGCCTGCCGACTCCGCGCTTGTACCGGAGCTAACCATCGATATAGCACATATGGGTTAACGCACGTTGCGACCCGCTATGATAATTTCATCTTTCATTCCGTACAGGCCGTGCCTGTGCATAGATGTCGGCAGCAGTGCCAGGCGCAGAGGCGGCAGACCCCAACCCGGTTGTACGGTTGTGCTGTTCAATAATAACGCCAAAGGACACAAATCATGCTGCTGCCCTCCTCCCGTGGACTGCGCTTTTCACTCCCACTGCTGCTCATGCTCTCGCCCGGTCTCGCACTGGCCTCCAACCCGGCTCCGCCGCCAACCACGCCGCCGCCCAGCTCGACGCCGCCACCCACAGGTAGCACCCCGCTACCGGCCGGGCAAAGCGGATTCTGGGAATTATCCGGCAATCTTGTCAGCCATGACCCGACCATCATCAAGGAACGCAATACCTGGTACCTGATGCAGACCGGCCCAGGCATTGGCGGGAAATATTCCCATGATGGCTTGTATTGGAACCCGTTAGCGCCCGTCTTTCCCCGCCCGCTGAGCTGGTGGAGCCGATACGTTCCCGACAATCGCAATAATGACGTCTGGGCGCCGGAGCTCAAGCGATTCAACGGTCGGGTATGGTTGTACTACTCGATTTCCACCTTCGGCTCGCAGCGCTCGCTCATTGGTCTTGCATCCGCTCCCAGCGTGGAGTCGGGCCAGTGGCGCGACGAAGGGCTGGTGATTCGCACGACCTCGGCAGACAACTACAACGCCATTGACCCGGACATGGTAATCGATGCGAGCGGCAATCCCTGGCTGGCTCTGGGCTCTTGGAACAGCGGCATCAAGATTACCCGGCTCGATCGTTCGACCATGAAGCCGACCGGCCGGCTGTATTCCATTGCCGCCCGCGGTAACGGTATTGAGGCGCCAACGGTTGTCTACCGAGACGGCTACTACTACCTGTTTGTTTCCGTCGGTCGCTGCTGCGCCGGGCTCGATAGCACCTACACCATTGTGTATGGTCGCTCGCGGAACATCACGGGGCCCTATCTGGACCGCAACGGCACCGACATGATGCGCGGCGGCGGCAGTGTCCTGGATCGTGGCAACAACCGCTGGGTGGGTCCGGGCGGCCAGGATATCTACGACACCAATGTCATTGTCCGTCACGCCTATGACGGCACGGACAACGGCACCCCGAAAATGCTGATCAATACCCTGCACTGGGATTCGGCAGGATGGCCGCGGTACTGATACCCCAGCCAAAAAAAACCCGCTAGCGATAGCGGGTTTCAAGGAGCAGTACTTGATAAGACAAGTCGCGTAGCCAACGCAAGACCTGTGTCACCCGTGCATGATGCGTGGCACAGATGACACCCCGGTGTCAGCACCGTGACAATGTGATGAACCTGCTCCCTGTTTAATGCTTGCGCACGATCACGCTGCCGATCGAGTAGCCGGCGCCGAACGAGCAGATCACGCCCAGGCTGCCACTGGGCAGATCGTCCTGGTACTTGTGGAACGCGATGATCGAACCGGCCGAACTGGTATTGGCGTATTCGTCCAGCACCACCGGCGCCTCATGCGCTTCCGGATCACGGCCGAGCAACTTGCGGGCGATCAGCATGTTCATGTTCAGGTTGGCCTGATGCAGCCAGAAACGCTTGATATCGCCGACCGGCAGGGAGAACTCCTCCAGGTGCTCGCCGATCAGCTCGGCCACCATCGGACAGACATCCTTGAAGACCTTGCGGCCCTGCTGCACGAACAGCTTGTCCGGAGCACCCACACCGCTGTCGTCGGCACGGTTGAGGAAGCCGAAGTTGTTGCGGATATTGTTCGAATACTTGGTCAGCAGTTTGGTGCCGATAATATCGAACTGGTGCTCTGACACGGCGTCTTCGGCCCGTTCAATCACCACCGCTGTGCAGGCATCGCCGAAGATGAAATGGCTGTCGCGGTCACAGAAGTTCATGTGGCCGGTACAGACTTCCGGGTTGACCATCAGGATTGCCCGGGCCTGGCCGAGCTGGACCGAGTTGGCCGCTGCCTGAATACCGAAGGTGGCCGAGGAACAGGCCACGTTCATGTCGAAACCGAAGCCCTCGATGCCCAGCGCTTCCTGTACTTCCACGGCAATCGCCGGGTAGGCGCGCTGCAGATTGGAACAGGCAACGATCACGCCATCGATATCTACTGCCGTGCGCCCGGCTTTTTCCAGCGCTTGGGTACCGGCCTTGATCGCCATTTCACACAGCACGGACCACTCTTCGTTGCTGCGCTCGGGGATATCCGGCTTCATCCGGTTGATATCGACGATACCGCTCTTGTTCATCACGTAGCGGCTCTTGATGCCGGACGCCTTTTCGATGAACTCGGTGCTCGAGGGCGTCAGCGCGGCCATCTGGCCGGCGGCAATCGCATCGGCGTTGTCCTGGTTGTACTTTTCGACATAGGCATTGAAGCTCTCTACCAGCTCTTCATTGCTGATGCTGTGGGCTGGGGTGTACAGGCCTGTTCCACTGATCACGACTCTTTGCACGGTCGGTCCTCTCTGATGATTTGGGTAATGCATTACCGGGCGAGTGGTAATACCCCGGCCTGAAAACAGGCCTTGCGCTGAAAATGGCTCAAAGACGAAGCATAATGCATAGTGACGCCCAGATCACTCCATTGGTCACCTTTGACCCATTTGCTGCGCTGATCAGGCAGGGATTTCCTGCCACATTTTCGACAGCCGCTTGGCCGAGACCGGTACACGGGTGCCCAGTTGCTGGGCAAACAGTGAAACGCGGTACTCTTCCACCAGCCAGCGCCAGGTAGCCAGGCCTTCGTCGTGGCGGCCCTCCTGTTGATGCTTGAGGGCGCGGGCCTGGTAACGGTCCATCAACCCCTGCAGCTCCTCGGTCCACACCCGGTCACGCTGGACCTGACCGGGCAGTTTGTCCAGCCGCTGCTCTATCGCCTGCAGGTAACGGGGGTACTGCATCAGCCATTCGGCCGGCACCTCACGCACGAAGCCCTTGAAAAACAGGCCTGCCAGCTGCCCACGAATATCGTTGAGGGCCAACGCCTGGGCCAGATCGATCTTGCCCTTGAGCCGCTTCTGCACTGCATGCCAGCCCTTGAGAACGGCCAGGGTTTCCACAGCCAGCTTTTCGGTCGCCGCCACCCACTCACCCCGGCCCTGCTCCAGCCGCTCGGCCAGTGCTCCCGGATCACGCGGCAAGGGCTGATCCGGCGGCAGAAAAACGCGATCGATCGCCGCAAGCAATACATCTTCGGTCAGCTGCTGCTGGTTACCCAGTTCGCGGTAATAGATGGCCGCCTCTTTCAGCGCCGTGCACTTTTGCCGCAGAAAACGCGCCTGCTCGTTCAGCTCGCCCAACAGCAGACGCTGTACGCCACGTCGGTGTGCCTGCAGCGCCTGGCTTTGCGTATCGAACAATTGCTCCTGGGCCTGATCGCCCTCCTCGACCCAGGCCGGCCAGAAGGTCACCTCTATGCCCGCCTGATTGCGCACCAGCGATTCCGCCAGGACATAGCTGCCAGCGGCGCGGGTCTGCTGCCGGGGCTGGCTGGTCGGAGCGGGAGCCGGCTGTTCCTGTGGCTGCCCGGCCAGTTGACTGCACAGGGCACTGTAGTCCCGACCCTCGGCAATGATCTTGCCGCTGGCATCGACAACTTCGATATTGGTCAACAGATGGGGCTCGAGCGACACCTCGACCCAGGCCTGATCATCGATGCGGGTGCCGGTCATGCGCGTCAGCTCGCGGCCGAGCGCCTGACCCAGATTGCCCTGCGCAAAGGGCATGTGCTCGAGGGCCGCACGCACGAAATCCGGTACCGGTACAAAGTTGCGGCGCAAGGCTTTGGGCAGACCACGCACCATGGCGACACACTTGTCGAACAGCAGGCCGGGCACCAGCCAGTCGAGCCGATCAGCAGGGATCTGGCGCAGCAAGGGTGCCGGTACGCGCATGGTCACACCATCCCGGGGATGCCCCGGCTCGAAGTGATAGCTCAGCGGCAGCGCCACTTGCTGCCAGCGCCAGGCATCCGGGTACTGCTCGGCCGTCACCTCGCCCGCTTCGCGCTGCAACAGTTCCTCGCGGGTCATGTGCAGCAGTCGAGGATTCTCCCGTTGCTGGGTCTTGAGCCAGCGCTCGAAGCTCGCCAGTTGATAGATCTCTGCCGGGATGTGCCGGTCAAAATAGGCGTAGAGCGTCTCGTCGTCGACCAGAATGTCGCGGCGGCGGGCCTTGGCTTCAAGTTCATCCAGCTCGGCCAGCAGTTGCTGGTTGGCCTTGTTGAACGCAGCGCGACCATGCCACTCGCCCAACACCAGCGCCTGGCGGATGAAGATCTCCCGCGCAGCGACCGGATCGATCGGTCCGAAGTGCACCTTGCGCCGGGGTACGATGATCAGGCCATACAGCGTGACCTGCTCATAGGCGACGACCTGGCCGCGCTTTTTCTCCCAGTGCGGCTCGCTGTAGCTGGTCTTGACCAGATGCCCGGCCAGCGGCTCGACCCATAGCGGATCGATCTTCGCCGCCAGACGGCCATAAAGGCGCCGGGTTTCGGTCAGCTCGGCGACCATGACCCACGGCGGGCGCTTTTTCGCCAAGGCTGAGGATGGATGCAGCATGAACCGGCGCTGGCGGGCACCGAGGTAGTCCCCCTCCTCGGTCTTGTTGCCCAACTGGCTGAGCAGCCCCGCCAGCAATGCCTTGTGCACCGAGTCATCCGAGGCGGGCTGGCTGTTGCGTTCCAGCTTGAGGTCGCGACAGGTCAATACCAGTTGCCGGTGCGTCTCGCGCCATTCGCGCAGGCGCAGAAAATTCAGGAAGTTGCGCCGACACCAGCTGCGCAACTGGCCCTGGGTCAGGGCCTGGCGCTGCTCTTCATAACCGCGCCAGAGATTGATGAACGCGGCAAAGTCGGAGTTCTCGTCACGCCACTGCACATGGGCCTGGTCGGCAGCCTGCTGCCTTTCCAGCGGACGTTCGCGCGGATCCTGCACGGTCAGGCCACTGGCAATGATCAGCACCTCTTCCAGGCTGGCACTGCGACTGGCTTCCAGCAGCATGCGACCGATCCGGGGGTCTACGGGCAGGCGCGCCAGTTGCCGTCCGTTATCGGTTATCGTGCCGTCCCGATCGACCGCACCGAGTTCCTGCAGCAGGGTGAAGCCGTCGCTGATGGCGCGGCCGTCCGGCGGCTCGATAAACGGAAAATCCTCGATCCGGCCCAGCCGCAGGTGCAGCATCTGCAGAATCACCGCGGCCAGGTTGGTGCGCAGGATCTCCGGGTCGGTAAATTCCGGCCGGGCGATGAAATCCTCCTCGGCATACAGACGCACGCAGATACCCGGGGCTACACGGCCGCAGCGACCCTTGCGCTGGTTGGCACTGGCCTGGGAAACGGCCTCGACCGGCAGGCGCTGCACCTTGGAGCGCGGACTGTAGCGGCTGATGCGCGCCTCGCCCGGATCGATCACATACACGATCCCGGGCACGGTCAGGGAGGTCTCGGCCACGTTGGTGGCCAGCACCACGCGCCGGCCGGCGTGGGAAGCAAAAATCTTCTGCTGTTCGGCTACAGACAGGCGGGCGTACAGAGGCAGTATCTCGGTATGCCGCAGATTGGCCTTGCGCAGATATTCGGCAGTGTCGCGGATCTCCCGCTCACCGGGCAGGAACACCAGGGCATCGCCGGGGCGCTGGCCGTTGGCACGCTCGTGACGCTCCAGTTCCTGCAATGCAGCGACGATGCCCTGATCAATACTCAGATCCTCTTCGACCTGATTACCCTCCTCGTCCATCTCCGCGCTCAGCGGCCGGTACCAGACGTCGACCGGGTAGGTTCGACCGGAAACCTCGATCACCGGGGCGTTGTCGAAATGCGCCGAGAAACGCTCGAGATCAATGGTCGCCGAGGTAATGATGACTTTCAGGTCAGGACGCTTGGGCAAAATGGTCTTGAGGTAGCCGAGCAGAAAATCGATGTTCAGGCTGCGCTCGTGGGCCTCGTCGATGATCAGCGTATCGTAACGCTGCAGAAACCGGTCGTTCTGGGTTTCGGCCAGCAGGATGCCGTCGGTCATCAGCTTGACCAGGGTGGTATCGGAGCTCTGGTCGGTAAAACGCACCTGAAAGCCGACCAGCTCGCCCAGTGGCGTGCCGATCTCCTCCGCTACCCGGCTGGCAACACTTCGCGCGGCCAGGCGCCGTGGCTGAGTGTGGCCGATCAGGCCATGGGTGCCCCGGCCCAGCTCCAGACAGATCTTGGGGATCTGCGTGGTCTTGCCGGAGCCGGTCTCACCGGCAACGATCACTACCTGGTTGGCTGCGATGGCCTCACGGATCTGCTCGCGACGTTCGGCAATCGGCAACTGATCGTCAAAGCGCATGGGTGGAATGCTGTCACGACGCGCCTGCACCCGCGCGCAGGAGCGCTGGAACTGCTCCAGCCAGCGGGACCGGCGCTGTGGGTCAGGCTGTTTACCCAGTTGCTGCAACTGGCGCTGCAAGCGATGGCGATCGGCGGCCATGGTCTGATCGAGGTTGCTTGCCAGCGAGGATAAATCGGTCATTGTCTGAATCGGTACCTGATGGTCATCTGGGTGAATGCCGGGGACAGCGCCCCGTGCCGAATCATACCGTCTGGCTGCCCTCGGCGCAGGTCTTGTGTTTAGCCCAATCGCCGATTTTCAACCTTGACCGCTTCTTCAATAACACCAGCAGAGCATGGGATAGGTTCAGACCAGCTCGTGCTTGATTGCATAACGAACCAGTTCAGACAGGCTGTTTATCTCCAACTTGTCCATCAGACGCGCCTTGTGTGTACTAATGGTCTTCGAGCTCAGGTGCAGTCTGGCACCCAGCTCACCCACAGTGCTGCCCTGCGCCAGACCGATGAAAATTTCGTATTCCCGCTTGGTCAAACGAGTATGCAACTCGCCATTGGACTTGCCCATGAGCGATTCACGAGCCAGGCGGTCGGCCAGCTCCCGCGGAATATAGATCTGCCCTCGGCTCACCGTGCGCAGGGCTTCAAGCAACTCTTGCGGAGCGCGACTCTTGGTTATGAAGCCCCGCGCACCGGCACGAATCGCGCGAGGGGCGTAGAACTCCTCGCGATGCATGCTCAGAACCAGGATCAGCGTTTCCGGCGCGCGGCGATGCAACTTCTCAACCAGCTCCAGCCCGGAACAGCCCGGCATGGTCATATCCATCAGCAATACTTGAGGCGCCGTTCTGACTACAGCCTCCAAGGCCTGATCGCCATCAGCAGCCTCGCCCACCACGTGCATGTCTGCCGTCGACGCAATCAGAGCGCGAATGCCTTCGCGCACGATGCTGTGATCGTCGGCAATGTAAACATCAATCATTGGCTTCACCTGTAAGAGGGAGGCTGACAACAATGCGAACCCCTTTGCCAAGCGCCGACTCCACCAGCAGATCGCCATCGAGCAAGGCTACCCGTTCGCGAATACCGATCAGGCCCAGCCCGCGTTTGCCCACAGCTCCCGGGTCGAAACCGACCCCGTTATCGACCACTACCAGCCTGGCCCGCTCCGGGGACTCCTGGTACCAGACATTGACCGCAGACGCTTTGGCGTGCCGGCTGATGTTGGTCATGCATTCCTGAAGTATCCGAAAGAGCGTTGTCGCCACATCCCCCTTTACTCTGCCATCCGTATCCAATTGCGCGTGCCATTGCACATCCGTGCCTTCGCGATCGGCGCATTGCTCCAGAAACCATTCGGCGGTCGTTTCGAACCCCAGGTCATCGAGCATGGCAGGCCGCAGGTTGGCCGCGATCTCGCGCACCTGCTCGATCATGCCATCAGTGATCTGGGCCAGCAGTCTGAGCCGCTGGATATAGCTTGCTGGCAGTCCCGAAGACTGATTGAGTGCTACGCCTATGTTCAGTTTGAGGGCGGTTAGCGACTGGCCCAGCTCGTCGTGTAGATCACGCGCCATGCGCCTCCTCTCCTCCTCGAGCAAACTGTCCTGTGCCTGTGAGAGACGGCGCAGCTCTTCTCTGGAATGCTGGAGTTCGGCCTCCCACTTTTTCAGCTCGGTCACGTCGCGCAGCACAGAAACGAAATGGCCCGGCTCATCCTCCCGTGATGCGGGTACTGGTACTATCTCCATCTCGTTCCAGAAAGGGGTACCGTCCCTGCGGTAGTTGATGATCTCCTCGGTAATGGGTTCGCGCCTTGCCTGCGCGGCGCGTATGCGTTGCAGTGCGGCCTTGTCCGTCGCTTCGCCCTGGAACAGTTTGGGCGATCGCCCTATCAGCTCATCCGGGCGGTAACCGGTTATCCGGCTGACTGCCTGATTGACGAATTTGATGCGGGTGCCAGCGCGCTCATCGCCGTCCATCTCCGTAATGATGATGACTTCGTGAATCTGGTCAACGCAGGTCTGCAGCAGGCGCCGGCTTTCCTCCAGCCGATAACGTTCCGTCTTGTCTCGCGCGACTGCGAAGACCCCCACAACATCCCCGCCAACAAGGATCGGAAAATGCGTAATCTGCACAATCGCAACGCGCCCCTGGCGATTGATAATCCTGCAGGGGAAGCTGCATGGGTTGCCCGCCAAGGCAGCCATGAAGCTGACTTTTGCGTCGACGCGGCAGGCGGGATCGACAATGTCTTGCCAATCCAGCTTGACCAGTTCTCCAGCTAAATAACCGGTGAGCTCAACGGTGGCCTGATTAACTTCGACGAAGCGGCCTTCCAGGTCCTGACTGAACACCGCATCAGGATTTTCGGAGAAGAGCGAACGATAACGCTGCTCGTTCCAGGCAAGGGCGCGGGAAAGCGCCCGAAATTCGGTAATGTCGGTCAACTGCAGCAAGCATGTCCCATCCGTCTCGGGCGCACTACCAACCGTCAGGCGGAAACGCTTCTGGCCGATGTTGGCTTCCAGTTCATGATTGCTGTCGCGATCGAGCGGTCCGCGGAGAATGCTGGAGAGCCGCGATGCAGCATCGGTGTCGAGCATATCCCGGAAAACACCACCAATTTCCAGGCAGACATTCAGGCCTTTTGCCTTGCTGCAAAGATCCTGTATACAACCACTGCGGTCCAGCCGAACGACTGGGCCGGGTATGGTATCCAGCGGGCTCATTGCTTACCTCCGGAAGTGCCAAACTGTCCGCCGTTGTCGCCAAGCCAATGTCTGAAGTGTTGCAGCTTCTGATCGAGGGTCAAGCCGGTGCAGCCTTCCCGCTCTTGAGGAAGCCAGCGAGAACTGCGTCTGCAATGGCACTCAAGGGCAGTATTTCCACTGCAGCACCGCGCTCGATTGCTTCCTTGGGCATGCCGAAAACCACCGAGCTGTCTCGGTCCTGGGCGATGGTATGGGCACCAGCCTGGCGCATGGCCAGAAGACCGTTGGCGCCGTCATCACCCATCCCGGTCATGATAATGCCAAGCGCATCGGCACCTGCCACCCTGGCCACGGAGCGAAACAGCACATCCACCGAGGGCTTGTGTCGATTGACCGGTGGTCCATCCGCCACGCCTACACGGTATTGCGCACCGCTGCGGCGCAGCTGCATGTGCTTGCCACCCGGCGCTATGAGGACCAGCCCGGGCAACACCCGGTCGCCATCCACGGCCTCGCGCACCTCGCACCGACACAGGCTGTTCAGGCGCTGAGCGAACGCGGCGGTGAATTTCTCCGGCATGTGCTGCACCACGACAATGCCCGGACAATTTGCCGGCATGCGCGTCAACACAACTTCCAGCGCGTGGGTACCGCCGGTGGAGGTACCCATGGCCACGACCTGATCGGTGGTCTGACTCATCGCCGAGGTCGACGCCGGCTCGCTGCGCCTGGCATGAACGGGGGCCGGAGCAGGAGCCTGAGCCGTCGCCCGAGTGGCACCGGCGACTCTGGCCCGTGCGGCGGCCTTGATCACCTGCAGCATGTGCTGGCCACCCGCCTGGAGAAAATCCCTGAGCCCGATTTTGGGTTTGGTGATGATGTCCACCGCGCCGGCGGCCAACGCCTGCAAGGTGGTATCCGCGCCCTTCTCGGTCAGCGTGGAACAGATGACTACGGGAGTGGGACGTTCCTGCATCAACTTGCGCAGGAAGGTTATGCCGTCCATACGCGGCATTTCAACATCCAGAACAATCACATCGGGCCAGTCCTGCTGCATTTTCTGCAGCGCGAACACCGGATCGGGCGCGGCGCCAATCACGCGGACCCCGGGGTCGGCTCCGAGCATTTGGGTCAAGACCTGCCTGACTACCGCCGAATCGTCGACGATGAAAACACCGATAGGGCCTCTCATGCTGAAGCACCGGAAGCCAGACAGCGATCATGGGCCGAAGGCTCACCCAGCCTCATCCATACATCGCCCTGCCCCAGATCAAAAACGAGTTGGCGATAAACGCTGCCACCCAGGCTTCTGGCCACCACCTTGAGTCCGTGAATCCGCACCAGGTCTTCAGCCATGCAGATATTACGGTCCGCCACCGAGTTGGCCGCCGGACCCAGGCCGAACATGCTGGAGCCACCAAAGAGCTTGGCCTCGTAGTCGCCGGGCCGGCCGCCGTGTCTATGCATTTCCCTCACCAGAAGTGCCAGTGCGTCTGTTCCGTAGCGGGCGTTCAGCTCGGTTCGCGGGTGATGCTTGCCGGGTAGCATGAAATGACACATACCGCCCACCTTGTAGCCGGGATGCCAAAGTGTCACCGCGACGCAGGAGCCAAGCAGCGTGCGGATGCGGGTGTGTTCATCGCCAAAATACCATTCCCCGGGATGCAGGAAGATATCAATGCCTGATCCCAGTGCGGTCATCATGAACCTGCCCGATAGACCGAAGGCATCACCGCCTTGAGCCCGTTCTGGAAACCGTTGAGCGTTTCCGAATGACCAATGATCAGGTAGCCGCCCGGTTTCAGCCGAGCGACCAGCCGAGCGACAATCTGCTGCTTGGTTTCGGTATTGAAGTAGATCATCACATTGCGCAGAAAGATGACATCGAAGGACCCGACTTCCGGCAGCTTGATGTTGAGATTGATCTGTCGAAAATCCACCCGCGAGCGAATGGATGGCTCGACCATGAAGGTCCCTTCCGCCGCGCCAACACCGCGCAGGCAGTAGTTTTTCAGCAGCTCCTGCGGAATCTTCTCCGCGCGGGCCATGGGATAGCGTCCGGTGCGCGCCTGGGCGAGCACCTGGGTGCTGATATCGGAGGCCAGAATCTCCCAGCCGGCCTTGCCCAGCACCTGCGCCAGTACCATCGCCGCCGTGTAGGGCTCCTCGCCACTGGAGCAGGCAGCGCTCCACAGGCGGAAAGGCTGCTGCCGGGAATGCCCTGGCAGAATAGTGTTGCGCAAGAAGTCGAAATGCCTGGGTTCACGAAAAAAATAGGTCTCGTTGGTAGTCAGCAGGTCAACCGCCGTCTGCTTCTCCACGGGATCGCGACGCAGGTATTGCCAGTATTCGGCGTAACTGGCCAACTGCAACGCCTTCAGCCGCTTGGCCAGACGGCCAGCGACCATGGTGCGCTTGCTGGCAGCCATGTGAATGCCGGCGACGTCGAAAATCATGCGCTGAAATTCGCCGAACTCGGCTTCGCTAAGCGTCGAACCTGCCGTAGCAGGCCGCACCGGCGCTTTAGTTGCCATGGCCATGTTCAATGTTTTCCACCGCACTGGCCAGCTCGGCCATTTCCTGTACATCCAGAGCGCTCTGCACGTTCAGCATGATGACGAAGCGTCCCTGCACCTTGCCCATGCCGGCTATGAAGTCCGAGCGGATACGGGCTCCGAAACTGGGCGCCGGTTCGATCTCGCGTGGCGGAATTTCCAGTACTTCGGACACCGCATCGACAATCACACCCACTTCCTGGAGATGCTCCTCGTTTTCGTTGTCATTGCCCTCGATTTCCAGAATCACGATACAGCTACGACGATTGATGAGGCTCTCGCCTCGGCCGAAACGCGCAGCCAGGTCGATGACCGGCACCACGCTGCCGCGCAGGTTTATCACGCCTCGCACGAAGCTCGGCATCATCGGCACCGTGGTCAGGTTGCCGAACTCGATGATCTCGCGGATATGCAGAATGCCCACCGCGAACATCTCCTGTCCGACCTGAAAGGTCAGATATTGATGCTGATCCTCGGTGGCGTCCGCAGGCCCGACACCTCTGCTCTGTTCTGTTCTGTGCAGCTGACTCATGACGTCTCCTCAGAACCGCACGTATTCGGAATCGTCAACACGATCCGACCTGGTTTGCTCGGTGCGCGAGACGTCGCGGATCACCTTGTCCAGGCCGCTCTTTTTCGGCTTAGCCTGACCGCGCCCCAAGGCGCTGTCACCGACCTTGAAGAACGCCATCGCTTGCTGCAGCTGCTCGGCCTGGGCCGACATCTCTTCGGAGGTGGCGGCCAGCTCTTCGGACGCCGACGCGTTCTGTTGGGTGATCTGGTTGAGCTGCTCCATGGCGCTGTTGATTTGGGCCACACCGGAGGACTGCTCGCTGGATGCCGCGGCGATTTCCTGCACCAGATCGGAGGTCTTCTGGATCGAAGGCACCATTTCACTCAACAGCTTTCCTGCGCGCTCGGCCAGCTCAACCGAGGAACCGGCAACATCGCCGATCTCCCGCGCTGCGACCTGGCTGCGTTCAGCGAGTTTGCGCACTTCTGCGGCAACTACCGCGAAGCCCTTGCCGTGTTCGCCGGCACGGGCGGCTTCAATGGCGGCGTTGAGTGCCAGCAGATTGGTCTGGTAGGCAATGTCGTCGATGATCGAAATCTTCTCGGCAATGCTCTTCATCGCGGTAACGGTCTTGGCGACCGCCTCGCCGCCCTCCACTGCTTCCTTGGAGGCCTTGCTGGCCATGCCGTCGGTGACGCCGGCGTTCTCGGTGTTCTGGCTGATGGAAGCCGTCATCTGTTCCATCGACGCGCTAGTTTCCTCGACGCTGGAGGCCTGCTCGCTGGACGCCTGGGACAGGGACTGGCTGGTAGCATTTACTTCTTCCGACGCCGAGGCCAGGTTATCTGCACCGGAGCGTACTTCGCTGATGACCTGGGATAGCCGCTTGACCATTTCGTCCATTGCGCCGAGCAATTGACCCGTTTCGTCTCGGCTGTTTACATCGATTCTGACCGTCATGTCGCCATCTGCGAGCTGACGTGCGGCTGAAACGGCTACATTTAGTGGGCCCACAATGCCCCGGGTGATGAGCCAGGCGAATACGATTCCTATGATCATGGCCACGATGGAGAGCGTCACGATTATCGCGATCGCTGTTTTGACCAGCTCTGTCGTTGCATCACTGGCTTCAGCAACTTGAGTGCTCTGGAAATCCAGGAAACCCTGAATCTCGGCCATGTACCGGTTCAATGCATGACGGGTCTCGTCCATCCAGCGTGCGGTTGCTGCCCTGTTGTCACCGGTTTCGAGAATGCCAAAGACACCTTGCCGACTGTTTATGAATTCTTCCTGGGCATGCAGAATCTCCTCTAGCCGAGCGACGCCCTCCTCGCTCACGGTTATCGCCTGCAACCGGTCAAGGGCCTTGGCTACATCCTCGACCCGATCTTCAATCTGGCGATGCAGGGCTTCGAGCTCCTGTTCAGGCGTCGCCTCGTTAGTGAGCAGCAGGTCCAGCGACGCCAGAGCGCTGTTCTGCGTATAGAAGATAATCTTGTTGGCGATCCTGAGGCGCTCGGCCTGCGGCCCGGCCAGGTCATTAACCTTGCCGTCCGCTGTCATGAAGCGTTCCGCCGACACAAGCGCCACTATTCCCAGCAGCAACAGCACGGCGCCAAAGGCCACACCGAGTCGCATACCAATTTTCAGATTCTTGAACATTTTTGACACTCCGGAAATACAACTAGTAGGACGCCGGCAACCTCGACCGGGTCTGGTTAAGAGAACCGCGATTGGCGGCATCTTCGTGCCGGCTCATCTGCTGTATCAACGCCGGCACATCCAGAATCAACGCCACCTGGCCACTACCGAGGATGGTTGAACCGGACAGCCCCTTGAGATGGGCAAAAATGCCCTTCAACGGTTTGATAACGGTCTGGTGCTCGCCCTGCAGCTCGTCCACGACCAGACCTACTTTCTGAGTGCCATGGCGCACCACGATGATGTTCTGCCTGCGGCTGTCCGGGCCTGTGAGCCCGAAGTGCTGTTTCAGCCGGATCAGTGGCAGGACTTCCTGGCGCAGATTGACGAAACTGCTCTGCGCGCTGTCGCTTTGCTGCTCTGCGCTCAGTTCAGTACATTCCACTACCCGGTCGAGGGGCACCACGTAGGAGGCGTTACCAACTCGGGCAAGAAAGCCGTCGATAATGGCCAGAGTCAGGGGCAGGCGTATGCGGAAGGTGGTACCGCCGGCAATGCCCGGCGAGACCAGCTCGACCACGCCGCGCAGCGCCTCGATATTGCGCCTGACCACGTCCATGCCCACACCCCGGCCAGACAGGTTGGTCACCTGTTCTACCGTGGAAAAGCCCGGTTCGAATATCAGGTTGAACACCTCCGCATCGGACAGCACGGCGTCTTCGTGTACCAGCCCCCTTTCCACCGCCTTGGCCAGAATTTTCGTGCGGTTGAGACCGGCACCGTCATCACTGACCTCGATAACTATTGCGCCAGACTCGTGGTAGGCATTCAGGTAGACACTGCCCTGGGCGGGCTTGCCCCTGCCCAGGCGCGTCGCAGGCGTCTCGATACCGTGATCACAGGCGTTTCTGACCAGGTGCGTCAGCGGGTCGCCGATTTTCTCCACCACGGTCTTGTCGAGCTCGGCGTCGGCACCGGTGATCACCAGCTCGATGGCCTTGCCCAGCTCGGAGGAAATGTCACGCACCACGCGCTGAAAGCGCTGGAAGGTATCGCCAATGGGTACCATGCGCAGATCAAGGGAGCTGTCGCGAATGCTCTCCACCAGCAGGCGCAGATTGGCTGCCGATTCGCGGGCAGAGGTATCGCCGCAGCGGTCCGCATCCATGGATACGGCAGCCGAGGTAGTCACCAGCTCGCCGACCAGATTGATCAGATTATCGAGTTTCTCAGCCTGGATGCGAAAATGCTGCACCGCCTTCTTGCGCCGCCCGTTCACCGGGTCCTGCTTGTCAGCGACGGCACCCGAGAACTCGGACTCCGTCATACCCCGCGCGTCTTCCTGCGTCACCGCGAGGTCAGGTCTGTTTCCAGGCCGCTCCAGTTCGCCGGGGGGCGTCAGCTCGAGTTCGTAGAGATCGTCGGCAAGTTCGAACACTTCCTCGATAGCGGATCGGCTTGCGGACGTCAGCAGATCGACTTCAAAACCCAAATAGCAGGATTCGGGATCAAACTCGTCCAGCGCAGGCAATGTCTGGCTGCTTGTGGTGACAGCAACCAACTCACCCAGAGCACCCAGGTAGCGAAGAAACCCGAGCGGGTCCATGCCGTGACGCAGGGCATCCTGACTGATACGAATGGAAATGTGCCAGGTGCCTTCATCGGCGGCGCACGCCTGCGCATTTTCACCGGCTGTCTGTTCGTTCTGGGCTAGAGACTGAAAGGGTACGAGCTCCTCCAGCAGGCTATCTCCGGCCGGCTGCAATTGTGTTGCTGCAGACGGCTCGGGCAGCTCCACCAGCAGCGCGATGTGGTCGCGGCAACGCAGCAATAGGTTGGCAAGGTCGTTGGTCAGCTGAATTTTCTCTGCCCGCAGCCTGTCCAGTACGTTTTCCACCACATGAGTGAAGCCCACCACGTGATCCAGGCCGAACATGCCGGCAGAACCCTTCACGGTGTGCACGCAGCGAAAAAGCGCATTGCGCAGCTCCGCCTCGCCGGGACTGGACTCCAGATCGAGCAGAAGCTGTTCCATGTCGCCCAGCAGTTCACGGCTCTCATCGAGGAAGGTTTGCAGCACCTGCTCCATATTCATTGGCTGAGCCCCCTGTCGCCTGTTTCGCCAGATTCGAGTTTCACCCCGGCAAAGCCCAGCGCCTGCAGCACAACCTCACTACTGGTGAGCACTTCAATCGCCTTGCCACTGGCGCTATCGAGACCCGCCGCAACCATCAACAGTTGCAGCCCGGCGGTATCCAGCTCGGTCACACCGGCAAGGTCGAGGCAGTTGAGTTTTCCCGTACCAAAGGCCTCACGCAGCAGGTCTGTAGCTTCCTTCGCCTGGTAGATGGTCAATTCGCCCTGAAACGTGAGGCAGCCGGTATCAGGGTCGAATCGCAAATTGGCGTTCACGGCCCCACCAGCTTGTTGACCGCTGCCAGCATCTGCTGCGGCTGGAATGGTTTGACCATCCAGGCCTTTGCGCCCGCCGCCTGGCCCTGCATCTTTTTTTCTTCGGCGGATTCGGTTGTCAGCATGATGACGGGGGTGAACTTGTATTCCGCGCGCGATTTCACCTCGCGTAGAAAGCTCAGCCCGTCCATGTTCGGCATGTTCACGTCCGAGATCATCAGGTGCACGCGCTGACCCTTGAGTTTGTTCAGGGCATCGCGTCCGTCACAGGCCTCGATAACCTCGAAACCCGCCCCTCTGAGGGTGAGTGACACCACCTGCCGGATGGAGGCAGAGTCGTCGACGATCAATATGTTCTTGGCCATGGCTACTATGTCCGTTGTCTGTGGTTCGTTGTCTGGCTCTGGGCCGGATGATTGGTTTGGGTTGCTGTCAGAAGAAGGTGATTTCACCGGCGGCCGCTGGTGCAGCCTTCTGCTTGCCGCCTACATGGGCTTCGCGCTCTTCCGCCATGGCGTAGGTGGCCTCCATCTCCTCCAGCGCTGTGGACACACTCAACGCGCCGGTGTCACCGGCACTCATTTTCTCCGCGACATCAGCGACGCTGTCGCGTACGTGACAGAGCATCTGACTGGTTCTGTCCTGAAATTGGAGCTGGATCAGCGAGGACTCGACTTCTGCATGGATGCGCTGGTTGGTACCACGCAGACTTTCAGCCGACTCCACCAATCGCTCTGCCATCTGCTGGAAATCTGCCAGAACCCGATCGATGGTCCCTTCGGAGGTCCTCACCGCTTCACTGTCGCGGCCACGGGATGCCTGCGCAGCAGCAACCGCCGCTTGGATCGCTTCACCTATGTATTGCACCTTGGTGCCAATGCGTTCGCCGGTGGCCGCCGATAGCCGCGACAATTTGCGCACCTCGTCTGCCACTACAGCAAAACCGCGTCCGTGCTGGCCGGCGCGGGCAGCCTCAATGGCGGCGTTCAGCGCAAGCAGGTTGGTCTGACCGGCGATCGTCGCAACGTCCTTGGCCATGCTGTCGAGCTCACCGACAAAGGTGTCCAGACCATTGATCTGATTGAGCAATCCATCCCGGTCCTTGAGCGCACTCTTGAGGCTGTCGACTACCGCTTGAAGATCGCCCCGAGCCTGACCAAAAATTGCGCCCATGCCACCTTCCATCGAGCCCGCCACTTCGGACGCCATTTCGGTGGATCGGCCGAGTTCGGTGGCCAGATTGGCAAAACAGCCCGTTAGATCGGTAACCGCATTTTCGGTGTGCGAGCGCGCGGTCTCTATGTGCTTGACCCAGATCGGCATCAGCTGTGTACCCATCGCTACCTGATTGTCGAGCAGGAGGAATGATTCAGCAGCACCGACGAGCCTTTCCGATTCACGAGAGCCCACCAGCGATTCAAGATGCCGGCCGAGCAGGCTGCGCACGCGCACCGCGGCTGCAGCGCAAAGCAATACAAGCAGAAGGCCAAGCGCCAGCCCAACGCCAAGGGAGGGCGTGAAATACACGACAGCCAAGGCGCCGACCAGCCCGGGAGCAGCAACCATGATGGTCATCTGACGATGTGGAAATGCCCGATTTGATGTCACTTTGACCCCCTTTTTCTAAGGGGGCATCTTTGTTCCCGGGCGGATTATTAACAATCAGCGGGAGGCTGTATCGAAGCGAGCCTGGGGACTACCATGGGGTAAGGAAAGGACTACCAGAATACTTCGTCAGACATACCAACCCATAAAAAAGCCCCGCCGGAGCAATGCTCCGGCAGGGCCGTGTATTGCGGCCAAGGGCCGCGAAACACCGGATCTTACTGGCTGGCAACCTTCTTGAGTTCCTCATCGCGCAGTTCGCGACGCAGAATCTTGCCCACGTTGGTGGTTGGCAGGGCATCGCGGAACTCGACGTACTTGGGGACCTTGTAGGCGGTCAGGCTGTCACGCATCTGCGCCTTGACCTGATCCTCGCTCAACTGGGCACCAGGCGCCTTGACCAGGAATACCTTGATGGCCTCGCCGGATTTCTCGTCCGGCACGCCGATCGCGGCGCACTGGGCCACGCCCGGTATGGCGGCCATGACATCTTCCAGCTCGTTGGGATACACGTTGAAGCCGGAAACCAGAATCATGTCCTTCTTGCGGTCGACGATGCGCAGGTAGCCGTCATCCTGAATGATGGCGATGTCACCGGTTTTCAGCCAGCCTTCGGCATCGAGCATTTCGTCGGTGGCTTCCTGACGCTGCCAGTAGCCCTTCATGACCTGTGGACCCTTGACGCAGAGTTCACCGCGCTCGCCCAGGGCGACTTCCTGGCCTTCCTCGTCAATGATCTTGCACAAGGTCGACGGTACCGGAATACCGATGGTCCCCAGCTGGATATTGGCGATCGGGTTGACCGTGGCCAGCGGACTGGTTTCGGTCATGCCATAGCCTTCGCATACGTCACAGCCGGTTACCTTCTTCCAGCGTTCGGCCGTGGCCTGTTGCAGCGCCATGCCGCCGGACAGCGTCACCTTGAAGTGACTGAAATCCAGATTGCGGAAGGCCTCGTCATTGCACAGGGCAACGAACAGCGTATTGAGTCCGACGAACCCGGAGAACGGTACCTTGGACAGTTCCTTGACGAACGCAGGAATGTCTCGCGGGTTGGTGATCAGGATATTGTGGTTTCCGCTGATCATCATGGCCATGCAGTGAAAGGTGAAGGCATAGATGTGGTAGAGCGGCAGCGGACAGATGATCGTCTCTTCGCCATCCTTGATGGTCGAGCCCATCATGGCCTTGGCCTGGAGCATGTTGGCGACCAGGTTGTGGTGCGTCAGCATCGCACCCTTGGCGACCCCGGTGGTGCCGCCGGTGTATTGCAGTACGGCGATATCCTGGGCTGCCGGATTCGCTTCCTGGAAGGTCAGTTTGCGACCCTTGGCCAGGGCGTCGTTGAAGCTCACCGCGCCGGGGATGTTGTAGGCCGGCACCATCTTCTTGACCCGCTTGACCACGGTATTGACCAGCAGCCGCTTGAGCGGCGGCAGCATATCGCCGACTTCGGTGATGATGACCTGCTTGACCCCGGTACGTGGCACGACCTGCTCAGCCAGATGCGCCATGTTGGCCAGACAGATCAACAGCTTGGCGCCGGAGTCGTTGAACTGGTGCTCCATTTCCCGCGGGGTATACAGAGGGTTGGTATTAACCACCACGTAGCCGGCACGCATTGCGCCAAAGACAGCGATGGGATACTGCAGGACGTTGGGCATCTGGATGGCGATCCGATCGCCGGGCTGCAAGCCGCTGGTCTTCTGCAGGTAGGCGGCGAACTGGCCGGAGAGTTCGTACAGCTGACCGTAGGTAATGGTCTTGCCCAGATTGCTGAACGCGGGCTTGTCAGTGAAGCGTTCGCATGAATGTTTGAGAACATCGAGGATGTTGCGGTACTGATCCGGATTTATCTCGGTGGGAATGCCAGCCGGATATTTGTCTTTCCAGAAATTCTCAAGCATGGATGCCTGCTCCTGAGCGTATTTTGTCATTGGCGTAGCGGGCCCAAAGGGAACCCTTCGCGGTTATATTATTCGTGACTGAAACGGCTTTTTTAGTCGAAAAGCCGCCGAAGACTAGCAGTTTTTATCAGCCCAGACCAGCATCGAAAAAGCGTGCCCAAAGGGCAAATCATGCAACAGATCGATCCGCAAATAAAAAGCCGCCGGGGTTACCGGCGGCTCTGGTTCACCGCTTTCGAGTTGGGCGGTGCCTTCTGGTACAACGCGAGCGGTCAGACGTCGCGCAGCTCCCGGCGCAGAATCTTGCCGACCGGAGTCATCGGCAGGGATTCGCGAATCTCGAAGTGCTTGGGCACTTTGTAACCGGTGAAGTTGGCGCGGCAATAGGCCTTGAGTTCCTCGATGGTCAGATCGGGGGAGCTGGGCACCACGAACAACTTGACTGCCTCACCGGACTTCTCGTCGGGTACACCGATGGCGGCTGCGTTAGCCACCTTGGGATGGGCCGCTACCACGTCCTCGATTTCGTTCGGATACACGTTGAATCCGGATACGATGATCAGGTCCTTGATGCGATCGACGATTGCCACGAAGCCGTCCTCATCAATGATTGCGACGTCGCCGGTCTTTAGCCAGCCATCGGCATCGAAGCTTTCCTTGGTGGAATCTTCCCGCTGCCAGTAGCCCTTCATGACCTGAGGACCCTTGACGCACAGCTCACCGCGCTCACCGATCGGTAGCTCGTTGCCCTCCTCGTCTACCACCTTCAGAGCCGTACCCGGAACCGGCAGACCTACGGTACCCAGGCGCGCGAGTCCGCCGCCGGGGCTGGAGCAGACCACCGGGGAACACTCGGTCAGACCATAGCCTTCGCCGATCCGGCTGTTGGTCTTCTTTTCCCAACGCTCGGCAGTGGCCTTGACCAGTGCGGTACCGCCGGAAGTGGTGCCCTTGAGGTGGGAGAAATCGATCTGGTCAAACTCCGGATGCTCCATCAGCGCCACGAACAGCGTGTTCAGGCCCATCATGGAGGAGAACTTCCACTTCTTCAGTTCCTTGACGAAGCCGGGGATATCCCGTGGATTGGTGATCAGGACATTCTGGTAGCCAGCCAGCATCATGCACATGCAGTTCGCGGTGAAGGCAAAGATATGATAAAGCGGCAGCGGGCAGATGATGATTTCGCTCCCCTCGCCCATGATCTTCTCGCCGTTCTCGTCGCGCTGCTGCAGGTTGGCGTACACCTGCAGCATGTTGGAGACAATGTTGCCGTGGGTCAGCATCGCGCCCTTTGACGGGCCGGTGGTGCCACCGGTGTACTGCAGTACTGCGACGTCGTCGTGGGTCTTGGTGACAGGCTTGGGCGTCTTGCCCTTGCCGGCTTTCAGCGCAGCCTTGAACGAGATGGCCTGCGGCAGGTTGTAGGCGGGCACCATCTTCTTGACTTTCTTGACCACGGTATTGACCAGAAAGCCCTTGACCGTGGGCAGCATGTCGCCCATGCGCGCCTCGAACAGGTACTTCAGATCGGTGTCGGGCGCCACTTCCTCGACCAGATGGCCGAACAGGTTCATGTAGATCAGGGCGCGGGCGCCGGAGTCCTTGAACTGGTGACGCATTTCGCGCGCGGTGTACAGCGGGTTGGTGTTGACCACAACCAGCCCGGCGCGCATGGCGCCGAACACGGCCACCGGAAACTGCAACACGTTGGGCATCTGGATGGCGATACGGTCGCCGGGCTTCAGATCGGTCTGGGTCTGCAGGTAGCCTGCGAAATCGGCAGACAGTCTATCGAGATCACCGTAGGTGATCGTGGTATCCATGTTGGTAAAGGCGGGACGATCCGCGAACTGTTTGCAGGAACGCTCAAATACATCAATGATAGAACTGTACTGACTCGAGTCGATATCGTTGGCTACGCCCGGCGGGCGTTTGTCATTCCAGAACGATGCTTCCATTATTGTTGTCCTCTATCCCCGTGTTGGTCTCTCGATACGAGAACGATGCTCGTACCGGTTTATTTATTCCGTCGAACCACCGCGCCAGAAAGGCAGGCTTGTCATTCGACTCACGTCTGTGCGTAACTCCCAAAATTACCAGTAATGAACGAAAACACAAAACGCTGCTGCGTTTCATTTGGTATACACGTACGGAGAATAACAACAATGCCCTGCCAGACCGACTACCTGGATGCCGAAGACCAACAGAAGCTGTTCTGCTACCAGTGGCTGCCGGACGCCGGCGAACCACGGGCCTGGGTCCTGATAAGCCACGGCATGGCAGAGCACGCGGGGCGCTACGACTGGTTGGCCGAGCAACTCAACCAGGCCGGCTACGCGGTCATGGCCCTTGACCAGCGCGGTCACGGCAAGAGCGTGACTGGCCGGTCGGGACAATTTGCTGACTTTGATGGATGGCACAAGGTAGTCGGCGATATCGGTCTGCTACGCCAGCGTGCGATGGCCGTTTTTGCGGGTATACCGGTGTTCCTGCTCGGCCACAGCATGGGGTCCTATATCGTTCAGGGGTATCTGCTCGAGCACGCAACCGGCCTGGCAGGCGTGGTGCTGAGCGGCAGCAATGCCCACCCTCCTGTCGTCAGCAAAGTGGGACGCCTGGCGGCGAGTATCGAGGGCCGCCTGCGCGGCTGGGACAGGCCAGCGGTGACCCTTGGCAAGTTGACCTTTGGCCAGTTCAACTCCGCCTTCAAGCCGACCCGGACCGAATTCGACTGGCTGAGTCGCGACCCAGCCCAGGTCGACGCCTACATGGCCGACCCCCTGTGTGGCTTCGACTGCACAGCCCGGCTCTGGCATGACCTGTTTGGCGGCCTGCTGGAGATTGCCGATAGCCGTCGACTGGGGCAGATTCCGGCGACCTTGCCGGTACACATCATGGGCGGCAGTGCCGATCCGGTCAGCGCCGGCAACGGGCTGACCAGACTGCAGACACGCCTGACCAACGCTGGGCTGACAGCGGTGAGCCTGCAATTGTATGATGCCGCGCGCCACGAAATATTCAACGAAACCAATCGCCAGCAGGTCACCGCAGACCTGCTCGAGTGGCTAGCCGCGCGCCTGCCAGCGCCCTCTTCCCAAGCAACGGAGACTGCCGATGTCACAGCTTGAAAACCGTACCTATGACGAACTGAATCTGGGCGATACCGCTTCGATTACCCATCTGGTCACCGAACGTGACCTGACCCTGTTTGCAGCGGTATCAGGGGATACCAATCCGGTGCACCTGGACGAAGCCTTTGCCGCAGCGACGCCATTCAAGGGCCGCATTGCCCAT
>JAESUC010000011.1 GCA_016763285.1 Pseudomonas sp. | reverse complement strand
TAGATTCCTCTTCATCCCCTTTAAAGAATATATAATCATAGTGAGCACTGATATACTTGTCTGCTCCAAAAAAATTGATGCGATGCCACATCAAGGACGTATAGGGGGCTGCCAGTCCAGCTCACCGGTCTCCAGGAAAGGTTTTTCCAGAATGATGCCGGCATTGTTCACCAGGCCCTGCAGCGGTCCGTCGGCGGTCACCTGGTCGAACATCCTGGCCACCGCATCAGCATCGCTGACATCCGCCTCGACAGCCCAGGCCAGGCCACCTGCCAGGACGATTTCGCGCACCAGATCAGCCGCCTGATCGGTCTGACGGTGATGATTGATCCACACCGCGGCGCCATTGGCTGCCGCCAGCAGGGCGCAGGCGCGGCCGATGCCTGTGGTGGCGCCGGTGATCAGGATGCGTTGGCCCTCGAGTTCATAGCGGTTCATCAGTGCATCACCTCGCCATGACTGACGACCAGTGCCTGACCGGTGATGGCCTGCGCCAGCGGGCTGCCGAGAAACAGGAAAGTGCCGGCCAGTTGCTCCGGCGTCAGCAGCTCGGGGATGACCTGGCCAGCCAGGATCTGCGCCAGCTCCTGCTCCTCGCTGCGGCCACTGTCATTGGCCATGGACCGCAGCGAGGCCATGGCGGCCTCGGTACCCACCCAACCCGGACACACCGCGTTGACCCGGATGCGCCGGCCGCCCAGCTCCCAGGCCAGGGAGCGGGTCAGGCCGATGACCGCATGCTTGCTCGCGCAATAGGCGGAGAAGCCCGCCACGGCGCTGAGGCCCCAGATCGACGACTGATTGATGATGCTGCCGCCGTCGTGCAGCAGGGGCAGCAGTGCACGGGTCAGGCGGACCATGCTGACCACATTGTTGTCGAGCTGCGCCTGCCAGCGCTGGTTGGCCGAAGTAGCCTGATCGGCAATCGGCGTGGGCAGTTCGATGCCGGCGTTATTGACCAGTACGTCGATCGGCATGCCGTCGGCAGCCAGCCAATCGGCGCAACGCGCCACCTCGGCGTCGTCGCCCAGGTCGACACAGAAGGAACGGATCTTTTCCAGCTGCACACCCTGCGCCGTCGCCAACTGCAGTGCCACTGCCTCCAGCGCCGCCGCATTGCGGTCGAGCAGGACCAGATGCGCGCCCTGTCCGGCAAACGCCTCGGCCAGGGCGCGGCCAATGCCGCTGGCGGCGCCACTGACGACCACACAGCGGCCGGCATAATCGAGCGTATGCATGCTCAGACCGCCGTCAGGAACGAGACGCCCACAGCACCGTAAAAGCCCTCGGCGCGCTGGGGACCTTCGCCAAAGTGACCATAGTCGTCGTCGGTCACCCGACGCAGGCGGTAACGGTGAAAGCTGCCAAGCAACTCGCGCATCGGCACCACCTGGCGGTAACCGTCGCTGTACAGTTCGGCGTGCAACGCAGGCAGGCGGTACCAGGGCGCCACCGGCTTCTCGTGGTGCGCATTGTGGTAACTGAAATTCAGCACCAGCAGATTCAGCATCGGCCAGCGCAGGGAGACCAGATTGCTGAAGGTGTTCTGTTGTTCATAGGCACGATCGCGCAACTTGTCCGCCGGGATCTCACCATCCTCGAGCACGGCGAAGGCGTCGTAGGTGTGCTGGTAAGCGTCGGTAAAACGCAGCACCGTGATCATGATCAGCCAGGCCAGCGTATACAGAACCAGCGCCAGCGGCGACAACCAGCCAAGCAGCGCAAAAGCCGCGACCCGGACCGCCAGGGTGAAGGCTACCGCCGGACGGCGCGCCCGCTGCTTGTCGCTGCTGTCGAGGAAGGGCAGCAGAATCACATAGCCGTGCAACAGCAGTTCCACAGCCGGAATGTAGGCCCATTCGAGCGCGAGGATGATCTTGCGCGCCCAGGCCGGCAGGCCGTTGATGAACTGCTTGCTGTCGAACGTCAGCACGTCGGCCCGATCGACATGGTGGCGCATGTGCTTGTGACGCAGGTCCTGGAACTCGGCATAGCAACCACCGGTCATCCAGCTGAACAGGGCTCCGGCGCGGGCGTTGTGCGCCGGTTTGCTGAAAATCGTGCCATGGGCGAACTCGTGCATCAGATAGGCGCCGATGATCATGGCATGGGCCAGCAACATTGTGCCTGCCGCCTTGAGCAGCCAGGAATCGGCGAACAGCAGCACCAGACCCAGCACGTAGCCGGCCAGGCTGTAACCCATGGCCAGAGTATTGGGCACAGAGCCGTCGGCATAGCGGAACAGCGGTTTGGGCTTGGCCGCAGAACGCGCCTTGCCCGCCATTGCCGAAGCGGACTCGGGTTGGGACGTGGATGGGGGCGTAGACATGGAGTCCTCCAGTGGGCAGCACTGGCTGACCCTGCCGACAAACGGCAGGATCGGCCGCGCGGCATCCGGTTATTCGTTCAGGGCTTCAACAAAGCTGGCGTCGAAGGTGTTGGCGAAATCGGGGGCAGCCGGGATCTGCTGGTTCTTCACCAGCAGGTCGGCAATCACCGCGCCGCTGCCGTAGAACGACATGGTGGATTCGGACTCTTCGAACACCTCGGCCATTTCGGCCAGGGGGATGTTGTAGACACCGCTCATCTGCTCGGTGGCCTCAGGACCGCTGACGCCGAGCACCTTGCCGATGATGGTGGCCGACTCCTCGGGGTTGGCCTGCATGTAATCCAGACCGGCCTGGTAGCCCTTGATCATCGCGGTGATGGCAGCGGGCTGCTCGGCAATCACTTCTTCGTCGAACACCAGCACATCGGTGATCAGGCCGGGGGCTTCCTTCGAGGAGTAGACCACGTGGAAACGCTCGCCCTTACCCATACCCACGATCTGCGAGACGTTCGGCTCATAGGTCACACCGACCGGCAGGTTGCCGGAGGCCATGGCGCTGGGGATGGCTTCCGGCGTCATGTTCACCGGCCGGATATCCTTCTCGGTCATGCCATTGATCTGCAGCGCATAGGCCAGCAGGAAGTCGGACGGCGACAGCGGGTTGTAGCCCACCTGCTTGCCCTTGAAGTCGGCAACGGAGGTGATGGACTTGTCTGCCACAATCGCGTCGCCGCCGTCGGAGAAGTCAATCGGCATGACCACCCGATGGTCCAGGCCCTTGGCCACGGAACCCACCACCTGGTCATAGGTGAGCATGCCGCCATCGACGGCACCACTGGCCATGGCCGAAGGGATCAGGGCGGGGTCGTTGAAGAACTGCAGATCGACATCGAGACCGAATTGCTCGTAGAGATCGAGCTCATCGGCCACGTAAAAAGGACCATAGCCGGCCCAGACGACGGTGCCTATGGTCAGCTTGTCCTCCGCCTGGGCAGCAAAGGGAGCAATCAGAGCGGCGGCGGCCAGACTGGCGCCAGCCAGGGTCTTACGAATCGAACGGATCAAAGGGGCGGTCATGGGCAGACTCCTGCACGGTTGGACAAATTAACGGGACGCGTCGTCATGACGATCTCCCGGGCTTTTATCCCGCCGTGTAGCTCTCATCCTGAGAGCCGGAAAACTCTCGGACCAGACATCTGTAAACAGACCGGAACCCTAGTTCGCCTTGGTGTTACTCCACTGTGTGACGCGTCATGAGCCTCACAGACTCATCCCGATTCATATTTAACCAATGCATGCTTGATGCCAGCTTGTCGCCAGCCTGGATAATCTGCATTTATTTCAATAAGTTGTGCTGACCCGAAGAGCTCAGGCCAGCGAGGAAGGCGTGCTGATCGGCGCCCCCAGTGCGCAATCGGGGTGCGCCTCATCCGTTCACAACCGCGGATGCGCCTAAAGTGAGCGCCCGCTGTTGACCTGATCGGCCAGGCGCCGGGTTTCATGGGTATGCAAATCGTACAACTCCCGCATGATGTCTTCGGCCTCCGGAATCGCGGCGCGTTCGACCAGGTAGCGATACAGCTCGATGATCTGATTGTGGATATCGAATACCTCTTCGCTGATGCGCTCGTAATCCCAGTCATCGAAGCGCAGCTTGCGATCGTCGCGCGGCGGCAGATCCTCACTCACATGTTCATACAGCCAGGTATTCAACGCCTTGCTGTCGGCCCGGCCGGCGTACTTGCGCACGGTATCGGCCAGCGTGCGTTCATGGTCGGCGAGGTAGGTCAGCAGGGCGCTGGTGCGATCATTCCCCTGATTGCGGGCCGCCTCCTGCATGCGGTCGGCGAGCATGTCATGCACGCCGCTGTTCCATTTGATCAGATCTTCAAAGGTCTCAGCCTTCATATGTCGCTCCCTTGTCTACAACCAAAAATGTCTAAAACGAAAAGTCTACGCGGGTTGCCTTGCGTGGCACCGAGTCTCGGCTGCCACGCGCCAAAGCCTTATCCATCCGACCCCACCTGGCGCAGTAAGTTTATTCACCAGTGTAGACAACCACGCCTGCCAGGCGGCAGGCGCAACGAAACAGGGCGCCCGAAGGCGCCCTGTGGTTTACCGCGTGAGAGTACTACCAGCTCAGTTCTTGCTGCTGGTGAACTCAGGGTAGGCTTCCATCCCGCATTCGGACAGATCCACACCGCCGTACTCTTCCTCTTCGGTGACACGGATGCCCATGACAGCCTTGAGGATGGTCCAGATGATCAGGCTGGTGATGAAGACCCAGAGGAAGATGCTGACGATACCCAGCAGCTGACCACCGATGGTTGCGTCGCCGTTGGTGAACAGTACTGCCAGCACACCCCAGATACCCACTACACCGTGGACGGAGATGGCACCGACCGGATCGTCAATCTTGATCTTGTCCAGAGCCAGGATCGAGAACACTACCAGCACACCACCGGCTGCACCGATCAGGGTCGCCTGGAAACCGCCCGGGTTGGCCGGATCGGCAGTGATGGCAACCAGACCGGCGAGCGCGCCGTTCAGAGCCATGGTCAGGTCAGCCTTGCCGAACAGGATGCGAGCCACGATCAGCGCACCAATCAGACCACCTGCTGCTGCAGCGTTGGTGTTGACGAACACCTGGGCTACCGCATTGGCGTCAGCAATGTTGGACACGATCAGCTGCGAGCCACCGTTGAAGCCGAACCAGCCCAGCCACAGGATGAAGGTACCCAGAGTCGCCAGCGGCAGGTTGGCGCCGGGGATCGCATTGATCTGACCGGAGGAGCCATACTTGCCCTTACGTGGACCCAGGACCAGAACACCAGCCAGTGCAGCGGAGGCGCCTGCGAGGTGGACGATACCGGAACCGGCGAAGTCGCTGAAGCCTGCTTCGGACAGGAATCCACCGCCCCAGCTCCAGTAGCCCTGGATCGGGTAGATGAAGCCGGTCATGATGACCGCAAAGGTCAGGAAGGCGAACAGCTTCATGCGCTCGGCAACCGCACCAGAGACGATGGACATCGCGGTAGCGACGAACACGACCTGGAAGAAGAAGTCAGCGCGGGCTGAGTAGTAAGGTGCATCATCACCACCGGCCAGTACGTCTTCCGGCGCGTTTTCAGCACCGATCAGCACGCCCAGGTTCGGCATGATGCCGCCCTCGTCGCCCGAATACATGATGTAGTAACCCACTACCAGATACATCACGCTGGCAATTGCATACAGCGTAATGTTCTTGGTGAGAATTTCAGTGGTGTTCTTGGCGCGGACCAGACCGGCCTCGAGCATGGCAAAACCCGCTGCCATCCACATGACCAGTGCGCCGCAGATCAGAAAGTAAAAGGTATCAAGTGCATACTTGATTTGTACGATGTCTTCCATAATAAGCCCCCCAAACAGGCTTGGTTACTACATTCAGTGGACGAACTGACCGGTCAGACTGCGTCTGTGCCTGTCTCGCCGGTACGGATACGGACAGCCTGTTCCAGGTTGACCACGAAGATCTTGCCGTCACCGATCTTGCCGGTGTTGGC
>JAESUC010000108.1 GCA_016763285.1 Pseudomonas sp. | reverse complement strand
GGGCGCGTCGCAGGTTCTTCGGCGCTAAGCGCGGTTTTCCCCCACAGCGGGCCATTGGGAGTGAGCTCTATTCTGGCTGCAAGCAACAAAGAGGCGCCGGCGTAACCCCAGGCTCGCGCCGAGAGGTGCATCGAGTAGCGCCCCAGACTCATCGGCAACATCTCGCCCGCATGGTTTTGATAGTGAACGGTAATCTCTCTGGCGACGCTGCGTGCGGGGTAATCCACACTGAATATCTCAACTTCACCACGGGCTAGGTCTATGCTCAACGAGGCCTGCGCTGAGGCTTGAAAGCCCTCCGCCACACTGAAGCTCGGCCCCACCGCAGAGGCTGAGCTGTGAATGTTGCTTTGCGGCGGTGTAAGACAACGCACCAGTTGCGCCTGAGGACTGGAATCAAACAACCGCATGTCATCGCGAATGTCGGCACTAAACAGAACCTGTTTCAGTCTGAGTCCCCAATCCGCTCGCACGGCGGCATCTTCCAGCGAATCAACCTTGAGCTTTTCCTGCTGGAGATAGGCATAAAACTTCTCCATCTCAAACCAGCCGTCTTCATCAAACCAGTCGCTTGCCTGGTCATCAATCTTGAACCCACCCGCATTTTCCAGCCAGGCTTCTAACAAACTCTGTTCGCTGGAGCGTTTGCCTGATGTATCAGTCGGGATGCGCTGGATACCTTTTACAACGGCGTCCACCGGCTTGGTTTTGATGTCTTTCTTCAGTTGCTCTGCGATGCCTTCAAGGTTAAACAAACTGAGCGCTCTGACCGGGCTTTCAGGGTTATCAGGCAAGCTCATTTCACTTAGTGGAAAGCCGGCGCGCACCAGTCGCTCTGCCGGTTGCGGCTGAAAATGTTCAGGCTCCCACAGCAAATGACGCTGGGTTTCTCCGTTTTGTACATTGAGCTCAGCTTGGTGCTTGAGATCCTTCTGTATGTGCTGCAACTCCTCCCACTCTGCTCTTTCTGCAGCCACGAGACCCGCAGGCGCACGCATGTTGCTGCCGGTAGATTCTACCCAGTTACGGTACTTGGTTTGCAGGCGGTCATTCACTTCTTGCTGCTTGAGCTGGGCATCCAGATACTGGCGAAAAACTGTCACACCGGCAGTTACATCTTCCTCCGATGCCGGGATCAAGGCGAACTCGGGTAAAGCCAGACCGTAATCGGCCACTTTTATAATGCTTTCGACATAGTCGATGAAATCGAGTTTGCCACGTGAGGCGCGCAGCCAGGCGCTATAGGACCTGACCTTGCCGCGGCACTGTTTCGTGCAGTTCTGTACTGCTTGGTACCGCGACTTTCCTATGGCCAATGTATCTGCCAGCAATTCCACATCGTATTCGGACAATTGACCTTCGCTCATCACCTGGCTGCGTTTAATCAAATAGTCCTGTACACGCCGGCGGGCTTCCATGGCCTCTTTCGAGAACAGGGTGCCGTTCTCGTAGGTGTATTCTTGCCGTTCTGCTTCCCTGAGGGCACTGTCGTGCAGCGGTTTCCACTCGTTGTAGAGTTCCTGTAAGCGCTGATACTCCTGCCAGACTGGCGTCGTCTGCATGCGTGGATCCATCAGCGCGTACGCGCGCTTGCTCAGATAGCGCTGCTCTATATTGGGCTCCTCAGCCTCGATCTGCAGCATGCGCTCTAGATCCTCGCCTTGCAGGAAATTGGTCAGCTTTGGCTCCATGAAGTACTCAAGGAGCCCCAGCTCATCCAGTCCGCGCTTGCGCTCCTCGGGCGATTTTTCGGGCGATACGCTATCGGCCAGTTCTTGCAGGGCTTCCTGGATGGCTTCGGAGAGCTTTTCTGGAAGAAGCCAGAACCGCCTTTCTTTCGTGGCGTAAATAGCGGTCGCGTAGGTTGTGGCGCAGGGCGGCAATTCTTCCTCGCCGGGTGCCTTGCAGCTATCCGGCACCGACGGCTCCTTACCGAACGCAGTTGCATTGTGTGAGCTGTCGTTTGAAGCGGGCGCCGCCGCTGCGGCAGGCGATGCTGCGGTCTTCACAGCTGATGCAGCAGAAACAGAGCTGGGTGCAGGTACGCTGAGATTCCAGCCAGCCCTGACGTAGTCTGCGTTCTGAATGAATCGGTTAAGCCGTTGCAGCTCATTGGTCGTCGTACCGTATTGAGCCGCAATGCTGGTTAGCGTTTCCCCACTTACTACCAGGTGATTAGCAAGTTCCATGATGACTCCATTCATCCTGTGCGCTAGCCGCACTATTCAGGGGAGCGACGGGCAGATCCGCCAGTCGCTGCACCTTGAGAAAGGCAGCTCCCTCTGACTCAAGCACTCCAACAACATCCGGCCTGGCCTGGAGCAGTGAACCGCAGATTAGCTGGTTCAGCTTGAGTAAATGCCTTCCTTGACTAATCCGATGTGCAGATAAAAAAGTGAGGTTGGCGACTATCCGCTGCAGGCTCTCACCTTGTGGTCGTCCAAAGTGCTGGAAGTGCTCATCGACCCAATAGACCCAAGCAAACGTACGCTGTGCTACGAAACACTCGGGCGGTAAATTGAAGCGTGTAGATGGCGGAATTGAGGGACTATCAGTGCCTGCGCGCCACGCGATCCAACGCTTTGAAGTCGCGCTCACGTGCTTTGGCGCCGGGCTCAAAATGGCGCTCCAAGGGCCCATCAACTGCGATGAAATCGTTTCTGCCGTGCTGGCCAGAGCCGCCCAAAGTTCAGCGCGGCAATAACTCAAAATGCTCTGACCACCGGTTCCATCATTGGCTTTCAGCAGCCAACGCGCGTGCGTCAATGCTTGCTGCACGTCACTGGTGACCAGGCAGAGTCCGGCGTTGCGCTCGATACACAGATCAGCAGCGAGTGCTTTCAACTCAGGGGTACTCGCACCACCAACCCAGATCGGCCCCTGCTCTGCCAGTGCTTCAAATTCTGTGCCTATAAATAAATTGGTCGGTTCCAGCGGGTGGCCTAACCCATAAAGACGCGCCAAGGCATCCGGCTGACGAGTTTGGTCGATGATGAAACACAGCGCTCCACTATGCGCTGCGCCTAGTTCCTGAATTTCACTACGCGGGCGGTTCAGAAATGAATCTATTGTCATTTCACGCATGGGCAATCTCCCCGACTACAAGCGCCGTTGCTTTGCTTGCCACACAGCGGAGTGATACCTGAGTCATGTAATCTGCGCGGTAAAGGAGCCAGGGTATTGCCCGCGTGATCGGTAGCGGCGCCTTTTGCAAGTCCCGGGATTAGAGGCGCCGCACCCGAACCATTACCCGGCGAGCCCCCCGAATTCACCTTCACACTCGGCCCAACCAGCGTTACACCGCTCGGATCGATCTTGATAAAGCTGCC
>JAESUC010000107.1 GCA_016763285.1 Pseudomonas sp. | reverse complement strand
GGAGCGGCGGCCCCGCCGCGAAGGGGGCCGGGACCGTGCATGCTGCTTCGCGGTCAGGCGACCGCTCCTACCTTGGGATGGTGTTCCCACAAGAGTTCTGTGCTGACGCAGAACCGGTAGGAGCGGCGGCCCCGCCGCGAATGGGTTTCGGTCCGAGCAGCCAGTTTCGCGGTCAGGCGACCGCTCCTACCTGGGGTGGTGTTCCCACAAGAGCTCCGTGCTGACGCAGAACCGGTAGGAGCGGCGGCCCCGCCGCGAAGGGGTCCGGGTCCGTGCATTCTGCTTCGCGGTCAGGCGACCGCTCCTACCTGGGGTGGTGGCACCACAAGAGCTCCGTGCTGACGCAAAACCGGTAGGAGCGGCGGCCCCGCCGCGAAGGGAGCCGGGACCATGCATTCTGCTTCGCGGTCGGGCGACCGCTCCTACCTGGGGCGGTAGTGCTGTCATCTCCCTGCAATGCCCCGATGTCATCCTGCGGTCATAATCCATAGCGATACACGTGATTCATGCCCAGCCAGTCCCCTGAATCGATCCAGCAGCAGATCCAGCGTCACCTCCCCGAACACCTGCAACTGGAAAACCTGTTGCAGACCGGAGCCAGGCATTTGCGCTGGCAGACCGTGCACCGGGTGGATATTCAGGGCATAGAGATACCCATCCGCGTCATCGAGCTGGGCAGCCGCTCGCCGCTGGTGCCGGTCATCGGCTTCTTTGGCGGCGTACACGGCGTGGAGCGTATCGGCACCCAGGTGCTACTGTCCTGGCTGCACAGCCTGATCCACCGCCTGGACTGGGATGATCAGCTCAGGCGCCAGCTCGAGCGCATCCGCCTGGTGTTCATGCCGATGATCAATCCCGGTGGCATCTGGCATCGCCAGCGCTGCAACCTCAACGGCGTCGACCTCATGCGCAATGCCCCCATTGACGCCATGGGGGCGGCGCCATGGCTGGTCAGCGGTCACCGCATCAGCCCTCGCCTGCCCTGGTACCGGGGCAAGCAGGGCGAACCCATGCAGGCCGAGTCAGCCGCGCTGGTCAGAACAGTGCAGGAACGCCTGCTCCAGGCGCCCTTCTCCATGAGCATCGACTGCCACAGCGGATTCGGCCGTCAGGATCGGCTCTGGTGCAGCTATGCCCGCAGCCATCGACCCATCCAGCATATTGCCGAGGTCCACGCCCTGCGCCAGCTGTACCAGCGCACCTACCCGAACCATCATCCCTATATCATCGAACCCCAGTCCGTGCACTACACCACCCACGGGGATCTCTGGGATTACCTGTATGACGACTCGGTAGAACAGCATCCGGACAACATATTCCTGCCCTTCACCCTGGAAATGGGCTCCTGGCTCTGGGTACGCAAGAACCCGCGGCAGATGCTCGACTATTTCGGCTACTTCAACCCGGTCATCACCCACCGCAAGCGTCGTGTGCTGCGCCAGCACCTGCCCCTGTTCGAGTTTCTTCTGAGCGCCAGCCAATCCTGGCGCAACTGGGTGCCCAGGCCCGCCCAGCGCGATGCAATGACCCAGGCGGCTATCGCCGAATGGTTTGTCTAGCAGCAGCCAGAGTACCCAAGGACCGCCCATTTGAGGTATAAGGGCGCTATGAAAATCCCAAAACGTTTAGAACCCCTGGTTGAAGATGGCCTGATCGACGAAGTGATCCGCCCGCTCATGAGCGGCAAGGAAGCGGCGGTCTTTCTCGTGCGTTGCGGTTCGGAGATCCGCTGCGCAAAAGTCTACAAGGAAGCGGCCAAGCGCAGCTTCAAGCAGGCCGTGCTCTACCAGGAAGGTCGCAAGGTGCGCAACTCACGACGTTCCAGGGCCATGGAGAAGGGTTCGAAGTTTGGCCGGGATCAGCAGGAAGAAGCCTGGCAGAACGCCGAGGTGGATGCGCTGTACAAGCTCGATGCCGCCGGCGTGCGCGTACCCAAGCCCTATGGCTGCTTCGAGGGCGTGTTGCTGATGGAGCTGGTCACCGATGACGAGGGCGGTGTGGCACCGCGCCTGAATGACGTCTCCATGGATGCAGAGCAGGCCCGCGAGGATCACGCGGTGGTCATGCATTACGTCAAGCTGATGCTCTGCGCCGGCCTGGTGCACGGTGACCTGTCCGAATTCAACGTACTGGTCGATGCCTACGGACCGGTGATCATCGATCTGCCCCAGGCGGTCGACGCAGCGGCCAACAACAATGCCCGGTCGATGCTGGAGCGGGATATCAACAACATGACCCAGTATTACGGCCAGTATGCGCCGGACCTGCTGGACACCCGCTACGCCAAGGAGATGTGGGCGCTGTACGAGGATGGCGAACTGACGCCGGATACGGAGCTCACGGGGCACTTCGAGGAAGACGAAGCCTCGGCGGACGTGGATTCGGTGGTTCAGGAAATCAAGGCCGTGATGGAGGAGGAACGCGAACGCCGCGAGCGCCTCCGCGAGGCCGACGAGCTGGACTGAGCGTGCCCTAGATGTCTACCTTGCCGCGCAGGGACTTGGCCTTGCCGCGGATCTTCTTGCCCTCGATACGCCGCTCCTGGGAGCCCCGTGTCGGCCGCGTAGGCCGGCGCCGCTTCTGCACCGCCACCGCACCATTGATCAGCTCCTGCAGGCGCTTGATGGCGTCCTCCCGGTTCATTTCCTGGGTACGGTAGGACTGCGCCTTGATGATGATCACCCCATCCTTGGTGATGCGCTGGTCCGCCAGGCGCAGCAACCTCTCCTTGAAGAAAGGCGGCAGGCTCGAGGTCTTGATATCGAAACGCAGGTGAATGGCGCTGGCGACCTTGTTTACATTCTGGCCGCCGGCGCCCTGGGAGCGGATGGCAGTGATATCCACCTCCCAGTCACCCAGCTGTACATCGTGGTCCAGGTTGATCATCGCGCCAGTGTAATGAAGTTCAGTATCCAGCGCATCATCAGCCCTGAATCGACCTGCGCGTTGAGCGAGGCATGGCCTTCGCGCAGACGGGCATCGGGAATGACGCCCCCGCGCATCTCCATCAGATCGCGGGAATAGCTCTTGCAGAACTCCGGATGGCCCTGCACGCTCATGAAGTGCCCGCCGTACTGCACCACGTAGTAGGGGCAGAACACACTGCTGACCAGCACCTCGGCCTGTGGTGGCAGGCGCACGACCTGATCCTGGTGGCTGACGATCAGATCGAGCTTCTCCTGCCAGGGGTCCATCCAGTCCTTGCGGGTCACCACCTGGTTGAACGACACCCCGACGCCCCAGCCCTTCTCCGACTTGCCCACCTCTCCACCCAGAGCCCTGGCCATCAACTGGTGCCCGAAGCAGACGCCTACCAGGGGAATACCCCGATCCCATAGCTGACGCACAAAGCCCTCCAGCACATCCACCCAGGCCAGCCCGTCGTTGACCCCGAACTTGCTGCCGGTGGTGAGATAGGCCGCGCATTCGGCGGGATCGGCCGGATACTCGCCGTCCATGGTGCGGTAGACAACCATCTCCAGATCGGGGATCTGCGCGCGCAGCAGATCCTCGAACATCTGCGGATAATTGCCGTGGGCTGGCTGCAGGTCCAACGCCACATCATCACACTGCAAAAGACCTATTTTCATGCACTTACAGCTCACCTCTAACAGCATTTATGAATATCTCACGGTAGCGCGATTCATCGTGGGCGATCGGATTGGTCCCGGCCGCACCGTCGACCACTGCCATCTGCGCGATCAGATCGGCGCGGCTTTCATCGATACCCAGCTCCGCCAGGGAGTGGGCAATTGCAAATTGCTTGCGCAGCTCAAGCACCCATGCCAGCACACCGTCGAAGCCCGCCGTGGGCAATTGCAGATGACGTGCCAGCACCTCCATCCGACCTTCGATAGCAGAGCGGTTGGCCACCAGCACGTAGGGCATGAGCACCGCGTTGAGCGTGCCATGGTGCGCATCGTAAAGCGCGCCAAGCGGATGCGCCAGTGCATGCATCGAACCCAGACCACGCTGGAAGGCCGTGGCACCCATGCTCGAGGCGACCAGCATCTTCAATCGGGCCTCGAGATCCGTGCCGTCCTGCACCGCGCGCGGAAGATAATCCTTGATCAGTCGCATCCCTTCCAGCGCTATGGCCTCGGCCATCGGGTGAAACAGCGGCGAGCAGTAGGCCTCCAGGTTGTGTGACAGCGCATCCATCCCCGTCGCTGCGGTAATGCCCGCCGGCAGCCCGGTGGTCAGCTGCGGATCCAGAATCACCAGGGCCGGGAGCATGCGCGGATGAAAGATGATGCGCTTGAGCTGCGCCGCCTCGTCAGTAATCACCGAAGCCCGGCCGACTTCCGAGCCGGTACCGGCGGTGGTCGGCACCGCGATCACCGGTGCCATGCCCGCCACGTTGACCCGCTGAAAGTTGTCGCCCACATCCTCGAAATCCCAGAGCGGACGATCCTGCCCGGCCATCAGCGCAATTGCCTTGGCCGCATCCAGGGCCGAGCCACCGCCGAAGGCGATAACGCCGTCATGGTGCCCCAGGCGATAGACGACGACACCGTCCATGACGTTCTGCCCGGTGGGATTACCCTTGATCGCCGAAAACACCTCCACCGTCAGGCCCTTGTCCCTGCATTGCTGGACAGTGGCCGCCAGCATTGGCAGAGCGGCCAGTCCCGGATCGGTGACCAGCAGCGGCGCCGACATGCCCAGCTCGCGGCAGGCGTCGGCCAACTCGGCGATGCGGCCCGCACCCACACGCACAGCGGTCGGATAGTTCCAGTTCATCGTGTATTGCTGCATGTTCTCGCGCCTCAGGAAAATGTCTTCACGAAAGTATCTTGAAGTGGAATGACTTGGGTCGGGTGAGATGCTCGTAGCCCACACTCGACAGGGTACAGCCGCGACCGGAGTGCTTGACTCCGGTCCAGGCCAGCGCCGGATCCAGATAGTCGCAGCGATTGAGAAACACCGTGCCGGTCTGGATCTCATCGGCGATGGCCAATGCAGCTTCCACGTCCTGACTGAAGATGGCTGCCGTCAGGCCGTAGTCGCTGTCGTTCATCAGGGCGATCGCCTCCTCGTCACTGCTCACCCGCTGGATGCCGACCACCGGACCGAAGGATTCCTCGGTCATGATGCGCATCCCGTGGTTGACCCCGGTCAGGATCTGCGGTGCCAGGTAGGCGCTGCCCGCCTCGTCCAGGGGGAACTCGGTCTCGTCGATCAGCGCCGTTGCGCCCTGGGCCAGCGCATCGGCTATCTGGTTGCGAATGAACGCGGCGGACTCCGGGCGCACGACAGGGCCGAGCGTCGTTTCCGGATCATCCGGGCGCCCCAGGCGATATTGCCGGACCAGTGCCACGGCCTGCTCGACAAATGCGTCATACACATCATCATGCACATAGATGCGTTCGATACCGCAGCAGGATTGACCCGAGTTGAAGAACGCCCCATCCATCGCCGTTTCCACCGCGTGGCTTACATCTGCATCAGCTCGCACATAGGCAGGGTCCTTGCCGCCCAGCTCCATGCCGCTGTACAGGAAGCGTCCTGCCATGGCCTGCTCCATCTTCTCGCCACCGGCAACCGAACCGGTGAAGGCAACGTGGGCCAGTCCCGGCGATTGAATCAGGGTTTCGGTATCGGCGTGGTCCATGTGCAGATACTGGAACACGCCCCGGGGCAGGCCGGCCTCATCGAATGCAGCCACCATGCGCTCTGCGCACAGCGGCGTCTGCGCCGAGTGCTTGAGTAGCACGGCATTGCCCGCCAGCAGTGCCGGCACCACCGCATTCACCGCGGTCAGGTAGGGGAAATTCCATGGGGCGATGACCAGCGAGACGCCCAGCGGCTCGCGGCGAATAAAGCGTTTGAAGCCCTCCTTGACCGGCAGCTGTATGTCGGCAAGGCTCTGCTCGGCGATGTCGGCCATATAGCTTGCGCGCTCGACAAAGCCGCGGATCTCGCCTGCAGCAAAGCGGATCGGTCGGCCCATCATCCAGCACAGCTCGGTCGCCAGCTCCTCCTCCCGGGCAGCGAAGAGGCTGATGGCCCTGCGCGCAATGGCGACACGCTCGGCAACCGGCACGGCCCGCCAGCGGCGCTGCGCGCTGACCGCCAGGTTGAGGGCAGACTGAATCTCCTGACCGGTGGCCAGTTCACGTTCGACATACACCGAGCCGTCAATCGGCGACAGGGTTTGCAGGCGTCTGGTCATGCTTGGCTCCTAGATGATTTCGAAATAGCGATCCAGCTCCCAATCGCTGACATGGCGCCGATATTCGCGCTCTTCCCACTCGCGACTGGCGGCGAAGTGCTCAACAAAGGCATCGCCAAAGAGCTCCCGCGCTGCCTCGGAGTGGCGCAGACGCTGCGCCGCGTCCCACAGCGTCCGTGGCAGAGCCAGCTCAGGCGCATGACTCATGCCATAGGCATTGCCATCCACCGGGTCTGTGGGCTCCCATTCATGCATGATGCCGTACAGGCCCGATGCCAGCGCGACGGACAGGGCCAGATAGGGATTGCCGTCGGCCGACCCCAGCCGGTATTCCTGGCGCTGGGATTTGTCGCTGCCGGGAATCACGCGCAGTGCTGCAGTGCGATTTTCCACGCCCCAGGTCGCATCAGTGGGCGCCCAGAACCCGGGAATCATCCGCCGGTAACTGTTGAGCGTGGGCGCCACCATGCACAGCATCTCGGGCATCAAGCGTTGCTGACCTGCCAGAAAATGCCGCTGGACCTTGCTCATGCAATACTTCTGATTTGCATCGTAGAATGCTGATTTATCTGATTTTATGTCGCGCAATGAAACATGGATGTGGCCACTCTGGCCCGGATACTTGCCGGACCACTTGGCCATGAAGGTTGCCATCAGACCGCGCCGCTGGGCCAGCACCTTCATGAAGGTCTTGAACAGCGCGGCCTTGTCGGCGGCCGCCTCGGCGCCATCCACGCCAATCGCCGCCTCCAGCACGCCGGGGCCGGTCTCGGTGTGCAGCCCCTCGATAGGAAAATCCATCTTCTCGCCCATCGCGAGGATCTCGTGATACAGCTCGGCATGGACGGAGTTGCGGATCATCGAATAGCCGAACCAGTCCGGGGTAAAGGGCACCAGGTCGCGGTACCCCTTGGCGCGGGCAGATTCAGGCGTTTCGTTGAACATGAAGAACTCGTATTCCAGGGCCGCAAAGGGCTCGAAGCCCATTGCCTGGCAACGCTCGATCACACGACGCAGCGTGCCACGCGGGCAGACCGCCTCGGCCTGGTGATCGAATTCGGCCAGAAACAACAACATGCCCTCCTCGAAGGGGATGTCGCGGCAACTGTGGGGCAGGATCCGCACCGGAGCATCGGGATAACCCGTATGCCAGCCGGTGTACTGCGCGTTGTCGTACAACTGGTCCTTCACATCCCAGCCCAGCACCACATCGCAGAACGCGAAACCGTGATCCAGCGACGAGAAGAATTTCTCGCGGCTCATGTATTTGCCGCGCATGACGCCATCGTTGTCGAACAGACCGACCTTGACGTGGCTGATGCCACGCTCCTCGACAATGCGCCTGGCATCGGCAATTGTCTTCACTTCCCTCGGTTCAAGCATTTGAGTCTCCTGCCAATGCCACTGTTATCAAACCGGTAGGTCCGGCGAGTCTGATCCCTGCTGGGACCGGCGGCCTCGCCGGGAAGCTTTCCGCGCCGAGGCCGGCTCTCCCGGTAGGACCGGCGGCCCCGCCGGGAAAGGACCTCAACAACGATACGGCGTACCCGCCTTGGCCATCAGCGCGTTGTACTCCTTGAAAATATTCACCACCTTGGCGCAGCGCGGACTGGTCTTTGCGATCTCGTCCCAGAACTTCATCGCTTCTGCTTCCACTGTAGCCCACTCGGCATCCGGAATAGTGGTCAGTTGCAACTTGCTGCCCTCCACCCGCAACTGGGCCTCGCCGCCCCAGTACCAGTGCTGGCGGTAGTAGTTGGAGCTGTCCATGCACAGCTTGAACAGCGTCTTGAGATGCTCGGGCACCTCGTTCCATTTTTCCTCGTTGGCAAAGTAGGAACCGCACCAGGCGCCGGAAATGTTGTTGGTCAGAAAGTAATTGGTCACGTCGGCCCAGCCGACGGTATAGGCCTCGGTAATACCCGACCAAGCAATGCCGTCGAGCTCACCCGTCTGCAGGGCGACCTCCACATCCTCCCAGGGCAAGGTGACCGGCACCACGCCAAAGCGAGTCAGGAACTTGCCCGCGGTTGGAAAGGTAAATATGCGCTTGCCCTTGAGGTCTTCCAGCGAGTTGATCGGCTTGACCGTAGAGAAGTTGCACGGATCCCAGGCGCCCGCGCCCAGCCAGGTCACGCCCTTGACCTCGCCATAGGCCTCTTCCCATATCTCCTTGAGACCATAGCGCTCGAACAGGGTCGGCACATCCAGACTGTAGCGCGAGGCAAAGGGGAAGTAGCCGCCGAATACCGACACATCCACCGGTGCAGCGATCGAATCGTCATCGCTCTGCACCGCATCGATAGTGCCGCGCTGCATTGCGCGAAACAGTTCACCGGTGGGCACCAGTTGGTCGGCGTAGTAGAGCTCGATTTCCATCTCGCCGTTTGCTGCCTTGTTGAAGGCGTCAATCGAGGGCTTGATCACATGTTCGGCCAGAGCCGGGCCGGCATAGGTCTGCAACCGCCAGGTGATTTTCTTTTTTTCCTGGGCGTAGATATGCGCGCTGCCCAGGGTGGAGGCGCCGACGGCGCCGGTGACAATCGCTGCGTTCTGTAGAAATTTACGTCTCGAAGTCATGCTGGTCTCTCCTTTGATGTCTTGGGGTCGTACACTCACGTCGTGCAACCACATTGCGCTGCAACGGCCAGCATGGTCGATGCAGTGTCCCTGTCGGGCGGCGCCTCACGCCGCCCCAATTCATCCAGCAGACCTCGGGCAAGCCGAGGATCGGCAAATCAGTTGGCGTAATGCCATTCCGGCAGCCAGAGAGCAAGCTGCGGGAAGATCATCACCAGAACCAGCGCCAGCATCATGATCAGCACGAAAGGTGTCACGGACACGTAAATGTCCCGCAGACTGACTTCCGGCGGCGCCATGGCGCGCATGAGAAACAGGTTGTAGCCAAAGGGCGGCGTCATGTACGCGATCTGGCAGGTAATGGTGTACAGCACGCCATACCAGATCAGGTCAAAGCCCAGCGCCGCCACCAGCGGTATGTACAGCGGCGCCACGATGACCAGCATGGCGGTATCGTCGAGAAACATGCCCATGATGATGAATGACAGCTGCATCAGGATCAGCACCTGCCAGGAGCCAAGGCCGAGATTTTCCAGAAAGAAGGTCTCTATCGCCCGCACCGCACCCAATCCGTCGAATACGGCGCCGAAGCACAAGGCAGCGAGAATGATCCACATGAACATGCAGCTGATCGCCAGGGTGCGGCGCAGCGTCTCCTCGAACACCTTGCGCGACAGGCGGCCCTTGACCAGCGCTGCCAACGTCGCGGCCGCAGCACCCACAGCAGAACTCTCAACCAGACTGGTGTAACCAAGCAGGAACAGACCCGTCATGGAGAAGAAGATGAACAGCGGAACGATCCCGGCCTGCAGCAGACGCAGCTTTTCCGGCCAGGTAATCTGCCGGCGCTCCTCTTCCGGCAAGGGCGGGCCCAGCTCGGGCTGCAGTCGGCAGCGAATAGCGATATAGAGAATGAACAGACCGGCCATCAACAAACCGGGAAAGACGCCGGCCAGCCACAGCTGGCCCACCGGCTGCCGGGCAATCATGCCGTAGAGCACCAGCACCACACTGGGCGGAATCAGGATACCCAGGGAGCTGCCAGCCTGGATCACCCCGGTAACCATGATCTTGTCGTAACCGCGGCGTAGCAGCTCGGGTAGCGCAATGCTCGCACCGATAGCCATACCCGCCACACTGAGGCCGTTCATCGCCGAGATAGCCACCATCAGGGCGATGGTGCCGATGGCCAGGCCGCCGTGCACCGGGCCCATCCAGACATGGAACATGCGATACAGATCCTCGGCCAGACCCGACTCCGAGAGCATGTAGCCCATGTAGATGAACAGCGGCAGGGTCAGCAGCGGATACCACTTCATCAGTTTCATGGCCGAACTGAAGGCCATCTCGGAGCCGCCATCGCCCCATAGCAGCAGTGCCGAAGCCACCGCAACAAAGCCGATGGCGCCGAAGACCCGTTTACCGGTGAGCAGCAACACCATCATGCTGGAGAACATCAGCAGCGCAATGGCGTTGTGACTCATCGCAGCGGCCTCCCCAGCGCCTGAGCCACATCGCGGCACAGAGTCGCAATGGTCTGCAGCAGCATCAGGCCAATGCCGACGCACATCAGGATCTTGATCGGTGCCATGGGCGGCGACCAGGCCGAATAGCTGGTCTCACCGTATTCCAGCGCATAACTGGTCGAGGAAATACCGCCGTAAAGGAGAAAAACCAGGAAGAAAATCAGCAGGAGGATGGTGACCGAGTCCACCATCGCGCGGGTGCGCGGAGCCCAGCGCGAATAGATCAGGTCCATGCGCACGTGGGCATCAAGCTGCATGGAGTAGGCGCCGCCGAGCAAAAAGTAGGCGACCATCAGAAACTGGGCAGTTTCCAGCGTCCAGATCGAAGGGTTAAAGAACCCCTTGCTGATCGAGGAGTACAGCAGTACGCCCATCATGACGAAAATCAGGTACATCGAGCACCGGCCAACGAACCGGGTCATGGCTTCCACTGCCAGAACAAATGCCTGAATCGCCCGCATCTACAGACTCGACAACTGATTTGTATCT
>JAESUC010000106.1 GCA_016763285.1 Pseudomonas sp. | reverse complement strand
CGAGGGCGATGGCCGCTTCATCCGCCAATACAATCGGGACAGGACCGGACGTCCGGCTGTCAATGTCTCGGTCGATCAGAGCGTATGGCGACGGTGGCAGGCCGCTGACCTCAATTACCGGCCATTGACTCTCACCGAGGCAGGACAGTCGCCACCACCGGAATCCGGTTAGAACGTTGCAATTGGAGGCTTGTTCCCTTTCCCATTTGGGCCGGGCTTGCGAGGAATAACGTCTGAAATCATGATCTGTGTCCGGGTTCTGGAGTCAATGGCGGGTTATCGTGGGTGCATTATCTTCTTTGGTAGTGGGCGGAAGTAGAGCCAGGGTGGCCCGAATCCGACTGACAAAGCTAAGCGGAGACACCTTTGAGTACTGAAAACCCCAGAATCCAGGCCCTTCTGGCAGCCATCCCCCGTGAGGCCTTTATCGCCTCGTCTGACCTGACCGAGCATATGTCGGGTCACAGCATTCCGCCCCGCGCAGCCCTGCAACAGATGCTCGATGCTCTCCCTGCGGTGAGTGGAGACCAGACTCTCCTGTGTGTGGGTGCCGGATCAGGCTATCTGCCAGCGGCGCTTTCGCACCTGTTTCGCAAGGTGCATGTGGTCGAGAAGCTGCCTGCGATTGCGGATATTGCAGCCACCAATCTGGCCAAGTTCAGGATCAGGAACGTGGAGATCAGCGTGGGGGACGCCCAGGGCGGCTTTGAGCTCCAGCCGGCCTGTGATTGCATCCTCAGTGGCACCTTTCTGAAAGATCCGGCGGCGCTGCTGGCTTCGTTGAAGGAAGGAGGTTCTCTGTTCAATCTGGAACCGGAAGCCGGACGCGCGCCTTCGCTGGTGCATTATCAGCGTCGCAATGGTCATCTGGAGCGGGTAGCGACCCTGGGCTGGGTCGATTTCCGTCGCAGCACGGCAGATGTCCTGATCGACCTGGGTGCAGCCGACGAAAAGACCGTGGCCCGGGCCCGGGAAGAGTCGCTGGCCAGCGGCAAGCCTCTGATGCGCGCGCTGCATCGTCTGGTCAACTACGAGGACGCCGACCTCTACCGCAAGCTTGCGGAACAGAAGCGTGGAGTCACCTTCATCGAGCTGGAAAAGTTGCTGCCCAGCCTGGATCCGCGGCTGTTTGCCGGTTTTTCGCGGACCTTTCTCGACCGGCACCGGTTGCTTCCGGCCTATATGGATGGAAATGAGCTGGTCGTTGCCAGCGACGACCCGGACGCCCGCCTGGATGCGATTGAAAGACTGACCGACGGCCATACTGTGCGGCTTCTGCTGGTCACCCCCGCCGATTTCCAACGCCTGTGGTCACACCTGGCCATTACCCTGCGTGGCGACATGCTGGCGCAGGCGCATCTTGCCGAGGTGGCCAAGGCTGACCCTGAATCCGCGCTGGATGAGGATGCCCATAACCGGATAAGCCCTTATCTGGTGTCCATCTACGAGGGCATCCTGCTGGAGGGCGTTACCAACCAGGCCAGCGACATTCACCTGGAACGCTATGATCAGCGCATTCGCATACGCCTGCGGATCGACGGTGAGCTGCATGATCTGAATCACTACCAGTTAACGCCCGGTGAGCTGCTCGGCATCGTCAACGTGATCAAGCTGCGCGCCGAGCTGAACATCGCGGAACGCCGCCTGCCGCAGGGTGGCCGCTCGATGCTGCGATTCGGGGATGCCTCCTACGATCTGCGGGTGCAGACCCAGCCGTCCCTGCATGGCGAGCATGTGGTGATTCGCCTGCTGCGCCAGACCGGGCGTGCCATGACCATGCAGGAGCTGGGCATGTCGCGCAAGATCTCGGGTCACTACCGGCGGCTTTTGAACAACCCCGCCGGCCTTGTGCTGGTGGTGGGGCCCACCGGCTCCGGCAAGTCCACAACCCTGTATGCCGGGCTGCAGGAACTGGCCGATGATGGCCAGCGCAAGGTCATTACGGTGGAGGACCCGATCGAGTACTCGATCGACAATATCCAGCAGACCCGGGTGCGGCCCGATATCGGATTCAGTTTTGCCAATGCCATGCGCGCCTTCGTGCGCCAGGACCCGGACGTGATACTGGTGGGCGAGATCCGTGACCAGGAGACAGCGCTTGAGGCCATTCGGGCATCCCAGACCGGCCATGTGGTGCTGTCGACGCTGCATTGCAACGACGCCGTTGATTCTCTCCAGCGTCTCTATGATCTGGGCATCCACCCCAACTCGATTGCCAGCGAACTCCTGGCGGTTATTGCCCAGCGACTGGCCAAGCGCATATGCAAGGAATGTCGTACCCAGGCCAAGCCCGATCCGGTCATCATGGCGGAGCTGTTTCCCGAGGGGGCGCCCGCCGGCTTTCGCTGTTACCAGGGAACGGGTTGTCCGGCCTGCAACGGCAAGGGCACGCGGGGCCGGGTCGCGGTGGTGGAGTACATGCACGTCAATCAGGACATTCGTAATGCGATTTCCCGTCAGCCGCCCATCGGTGAAATGCGCTGGCTGGCACTGGATGCCGGTCTGAGCACCATGCGCGACAGCGCGCTCGACCATGTTATTGCGGGCACCATACCCGTGTCGGAACTGCCGAGAATTCTGCCGGAGGAGCGCATGGCTCCAGAAACCCGTGGTGGCAGGAGGGAAGGGCAATGAGCAAATACGAGAACAAACAGCGCCTGCCGGCGGAGGCGGAATACCACGACGAACTGGAGCGGCTCAGGCAACTGGACCAGCATCCGGTTCCCCCGGGCTGGCGGATGTCGCCGGTCGCGGTCGGCAAGTTTGTCGAAGGCGACAAGCAGTTGGGCATAGAGCGCAAGTTTGTCTGTGAGCCCGAGGTGGTGACCCGTGTGGTCATCGCGCTGTGTACCAATCGGGGCGCTCTGCTGGTGGGCGAGCCGGGCACGGCCAAGTCCCTGATATCCGAGCTGATCGCCGCCGCGGCTTCGGGTGACTCATCGCTGATGATCCAGGGCGGCGCGGTCAACAGTGTCAGTCAACTGCTGTATACCTGGAATGAGGCCCTGCTGCGTGAGCACGGCCCCTGCGCTGCCGCACTGGTGCCCAGCCCGCTGCTGCGCGCCATGCGCGACGGCAAGTTCCTGCGCTTTGAGGAAATTGCCCGTTGCCCGCAGGTTCTGCAGGACTCGGTGTTGTCGATTCTGTCCGATCGGGTGATCAGCATTCCCGAACTGCCTGGTGACGACGGGGTG
>JAESUC010000105.1 GCA_016763285.1 Pseudomonas sp. | reverse complement strand
TGAATTCGCGTTCCACTATGTATCTCCTACTCTAGGCCAGATCTGAAATCGATTATGTAAGTGATCTTCCGTGATCGGTTAGCCGAAAAGTATAACAGCCTGCCGTACCCGCACCAAATGCGGAATAAGACCAGGATGTGTTATGCAATGCGACCTTTGGGTCATTCCAGGGGGAAAGAGGCGAGCTGATAGCCGTTCTCGTCCACCTGCAGCACCCAGCCGGCGGTGTCCCAGTCGCCCAGTACAATGCGCTGGGCGGGTTCCCCGGCGATGACCAGCTGGTGCACTGCCGGCCGGTGGGTGTGACCGTGGATCAGGGTGCGTACCCCATGCTTGCGCATGGTTTCGGCGACTTCGCCGAGATTGACATCGGTGATATCGCTGGGTTTCTGACGTGTCTGTTCGCGGCTCTCGCTGCGTAGTTTGCGTCCGATCCTGCGCCGCTGGGCCAGTGTCAGGTTGCGCAGGATAAACAGGCTGAGCGGGTTGCGCAGCATGCGGCGCATCTTCATGTAGGCCAGGTCGTCGGTACACAGGCTATCGCCGTGCATCAGCAACACGCGCTCACCATTGAGTTGCACGATCTGCGGATCGGACAGCAGTGTGCAGCGGGCCGCGCGGCAAAAACGCCTGCCAAGCAGGAAGTCGCGGTTGCCATGCATCAGGTAGACACGGGTACCGTGCTCCGCCAGCGCGGCAAGGGCCTTGATGACCTCGGTGGCCAGCGGGCTCTGTTCGTCGTCCCCCAGCCAGACCTCGAAGAAGTCGCCGAGGATGTACAGTTCATCCGCTTCCCGGGCACGGGTCTGAAGGCAATGCAGAAACGCCCGGGTGATATCCGGGCGTTCTGGTTGCAGATGCAGGTCCGAGAGAAACAGATAGCGCATCCGGTCAGTTTACTCGGTCAGTTCGGCGCGCTCGATGATCACGTCCTCGGCGGGCACGTCCTGATGACCCGCGCGCATGGTCGTGGGCACCGACTTGATCTTCTCGACCACATCCATACCGTCGCTGACCTTGCCAAACACGGCATAACCCCAGCCTTGTACGGTTTCGGCGCTGTGGTTGAGGAAATCGTTGTCGCTCACGTTGATGAAGAACTGGGCACTGGCGGAGTGCGGCTCCATGGTACGGGCCATGGCAACGGTGCCGATGTTGTTGCTCACACCGTTGTTCGCCTCGTTCTTGATTGGCGAACGAGTGTCCTTCTGCTTCATGCCAGGTTCGAAACCGCCGCCCTGAACCATGAAGTTGGGGATCACGCGGTGGAAAATGGTGTTGTCGTAGTGGCCTTCGCGGACATACTGCTTGAAGTTCTCGACCGTTTTTGGCGCCTTGTCTTCAAACAGTTCCAGGGTGATGACGCCGTAATTGGTGTGCAGCTTGACCATATGCTCTGTCCTCGGGCTTGATTTGAATTCTGCCGGGCGCCGATACGCACACTGCGTTCAGGCGCTTGACACTTTGCGGTATGATAAGCGTTTTGGCCAACATGGCCTAGCCAAAATCCGTGACGCCCCGGCGGCATCACCCGTATCGAGTCTTGCTAACCCTATGAATAAACCGGAAACCACCGCACCCGCACACTTCCTGCGCCAGCTCGTTCGCGCTGACCTGGAGAGCGGCAAACACGACAGGATAGTCACCCGTTTTCCGCCAGAGCCCAATGGCTATCTGCACATTGGTCATGCCAAGTCGATCTGCCTGAATTTCGGCCTGGCCGAAGAGTTTGGCGGTGACTGTCACCTGCGCTTTGACGACACCAATCCGGCCAAGGAAGAGCAGGAGTACATTGATGCGATCAAGCAGGATGTAGAGTGGCTGGGCTTCCAGTGGAAAGGCAATATCCGTTATGCCTCCGATTATTTCGACCAGCTGCATGCCTGGGCCATTGAACTGATCCGTGCCGGCAAGGCCTATGTCTGCGATCTCACTCCCGAGCAGGCTCGCGAATACCGCGGCAATCTCACCGAACCGGGCAAAAACAGCCCGTTCCGTGATCGTAGCGTGGAAGAGAACCTGGATCTGTTTGCACGCATGACCGCCGGCGAGTATCCCGATGGCGCCAAGGCGCTGCGGGCGAAGATCGATATGGCCGCGCCCAACATGAACCTGCGCGATCCGATTCTCTATCGTATTCGCCATGCCCATCACCACCAGACCGGCGACAAATGGTGCGTCTACCCCAGCTATGACTTCACCCATGGCCAGTCCGATGCCATTGAAGGCGTGACCCATTCGATCTGCACCCTGGAGTTCGAGGATCACCGCCCCTTGTATGAGTGGTTTCTGAACAACCTGCCGATTACGGCCTTGCCCCGGCAGTACGAGTTTGCACGCCTGAACCTCAACTACACCGTGACCAGCAAGCGCAAGCTCAAGCAACTGGTCGATGAAGGCCATGTCGACGGCTGGGATGACCCGCGCATGTCGACGCTGAGCGCCTTCCGTCGCCGCGGTTATACCCCGGGGTCGCTGCGTGATTTCTGCGAGAGGATTGGCGTGACCCGTTCCGATGCGGTGGTCGACATGGGCGTGCTGGAATTCTGCATCCGTGACGACCTGGATGCCAATGCGCCACGCGCCATGTGCGTGCTGCGCCCGCTCAAGGTCACCATCACCAACTATCCGGAAGATCAGGTAGAGACGCTGCACCTGCCGCGCCACCCCAAGGAAGACATCGGTACCCGCGAACTGCCTTTCAGTCGCGAGATTTATATCGACCAGGATGACTTCATGATTGATCCGCCCAAGGGCTACAAGCGTCTGGTGCCCGGTGGAGAAGTGCGCCTGCGCGGCAGCTACGTGATCCGCGCCGATGAGGCCGTGACCGATGCCGATGGCAACATCGTCGAGCTGCTGTGTTCCTACGATCCGGACACCCTGGGCAAGAACCCGGAAGGTCGCAAGGTCAAGGGCGTGATCCACTGGGTGCCGGCGGCGCAGAGCCTGGAATGCGAGGTACGCCTGTACGATCGTCTGTTCCGTGCGCCGAATCCTGACAAGAGCGAGGAGGGCGGTACCTTCCTGGAGAATATCAATCCCGACTCTCTGGTGGTGCTCACCGGTTGCCGCGCGGAGCCGTCACTGGCCAGCGCCGCAGCCGAAGAGCGTTTCCAGTTCGAGCGCGAGGGCTATTTCTGCGTGGACAACAAGGACTCGGGACCTGAGCGCCTGGTATTCAATCGCACTGTGACCTTGCGCGATTCCTGGGGGCAATAATGGGACTCTCGATCTACAACACGCTGAGCAAGTCGAAGGAACCGCTCAAGCCGCTGGAAGACAACCACGTGCGTCTCTATGTATGCGGCATGACCGTCTATGACTATTGTCACATCGGGCATGCCCGGGTGATGGTGGCCTTCGACGTGGTGGCGCGCTGGCTGCGCTTTCGTAGCTACAAGCTGACCTACGTGCGCAATATCACCGATATCGACGACAAGATCATCCGTCGCGCCAACGAGAATGGCGAGTCCTTCCAGACCCTGACCAATCGCATGATCGCGGCGATGCACGAGGACGAAACGCGCCTGAACGTGCTGCGCCCCGACATGGAGCCGCGGGCCAGTGACCATGTGCCGGGCATGCATGCGATGATCCAGACCCTGATCGACAAGGGCTATGCCTATGCCCCGGGTAATGGCGATGTGTATTACCGGGTCGGCAAGTTCGATGGATACGGCAAGCTCTCGCGCAAGAAGATCGAGGATCTGCGTTCCGGCGCCCGTGTCGAAGTGGGTGAGGCCAAGGAGGATCCGCTGGATTTTGTGCTCTGGAAAGCCGCCAAGCCGGGTGAACCCAGTTGGCAGTCACCCTGGGGCGAGGGGCGGCCGGGTTGGCATATCGAATGTTCGGTCATGTCCAATTGCTGCCTGGGCGAGACCTTCGATATCCATGGCGGCGGGCCGGATCTGGTGTTCCCGCACCACGAGAACGAGATTGCCCAGAGCGAGGCCGCGAACGAGAAGCCCTATGCCATGGCCTGGATGCATGCCGGGGCAGTGCGCGTGGATGGCGAGAAGATGTCCAAGTCCCTGGGCAACTTCTTCACTATTCGTGAGGTGCTGGAAAAATACCACCCCGAGGTCGTGCGCTACCTGCTGGTGTCCAGCCAGTACCGCAGCTCGATCAACTATTCGGAAGACAACCTCAAGGAAGCCCGGGGCGCCCTGGAACGGTTCTATAACGCGCTAAAGGGCCTGCCGGTCGCGGAGGCCGCAGGCGGCAGTGAATTCGTGGAGCGCTTTGGCGCGGCGATGGACGATGACTTCAATACCCCGGAAGCCTGTGCGGTGCTGTTTGACATGGTCCGCGAGGTCAATCGCCTGAAGGACGCTGACATGGACGCCGCGGCGGCTCTGGCAGCGCGGCTGCGGGAACTGGCGGGCAATCTTGGGCTGTTGCAGCTGGACCCTGACATGTTCCTGCAGGCCGGCGGCAGTGGCAAGGTGGATGCCGCGCAGGTCGAAGCGCTGATCAAGGCGCGACTGCAGGCTCGGGCCGACAAGGACTGGGCCGAGTCGGACCGCATTCGCGACGAACTGACCGCCATGGGCGTGGTGCTTGAGGACGGCAAGGGTGGAACTACCTGGCGCTTCAAGGACTGATTTCCTGTCAGCCTGAACAAAAAGCGACAGCCTGGGCTGTCGCTTTTTTTTGTCCTCAGTGCCAGATGTCGTTCTTGATCTTGTCCTTGAGCTCTGGAAAGTCCTTGAGCTTGAAGCGCGGTACCAGGCCCTCCTTGCGCTGGGCCAGATAGTCCCTGGTCAGCTTGGCCACCGTGCCGGACAGCAGCACGATCGCGATCAGGTTGACCGTCGCCATCAGACCCATGGACGCATCTGCGGCATTGAATACCGTGGAGACCGCCTGCATCGAGCCCCAGATCACCATTCCCAGCGCGGCCACCCGCAGTACGGTGAACCCCGCCCGGTTGCCAACGCCGAGGAAGGTCATGGCATTTTCCGCATAGGAATAGTTGGCCACGATGGATGTGAAGGCAAAGAACAGGATCGCAATGGCAATGAAGTAGGTGCCGGTGGCGCCGATGTGCGAGGCCATTGCCTGCTGCGTGAGCTGCGTCCCGGTGATGCCGGAGCCCGGTTCCAGCACACCCGATAGCAGAATCATCACAGCGGTGGCGGTGCAGATCACAATGGTGTCGATGAACACGCCCAGCGCCTGTACCAGGCCCTGGGAGGAGGGGTGATGGGGCGCCGGCGTGGCGGTGGCAGCCACGTTGGGGGCTGACCCCATGCCGGCTTCATTGGAAAACAGGCCACGCTTGATACCGTTGAGCATCGCCGCGGTCACCGAGCCGGCAACGCCGCCTGCTGCCTCTTCCAGACCGAAGGCGCTGCGCACGATGGTGGCGAGCACGCCCGGGACTTCGGTGATGTTCATTGCCATGACCACCAGCGCCATGAGCACGTAGGCGCCCGCCATGAAGGGCACGATGATCTCGGCGAAGCGGGCTATGGACCGTATGCCGCCGAAAATGACCAGCCCGGCCCCGGCCGCCAGGGCAATGCCCACCCACATCTTGGAGAAGCCGAAGGCCCCCTCCATGGCGTCGGCGATGGAATTGGCCTGCACTGCGTTGAATACCAGGCCGAATGAGACAATCAGGCAGATCGAGAACACGCTGCCAGCCCAGGGCGCGTTCAGGCCCTTGGCTATGTAGAAGGCAGGCCCGCCCCGATACTGGCCTTCGCCATCGCGAATCTTGTACAGCTGGGCCAGGGTGCTTTCCGAATAGGCCGTGGCCATGCCGACCAGCGCTACCATCCACATCCAGAAAATCGCGCCGGCGCCGCCGAGATAGAGTGCGACCGCCACGCCTGCCAGGTTTCCGGTGCCGACCCTGGACGCCAGGCTGGTGGCCAGCGCCTGGAAAGGGGATATGCCCGAGGCGTCACTTTCCCGTGAGCCCTTGATTGCGCGGATCATTTCGCCGAAGTTGATGAACTGCAGAAAGCCCAGTCGGATCGTGAAGAACACGCCGACGGCGAGCAGTCCGTAGATGAGTACATAGCCCCAGAAAAGGGTATTGAGAAAATCGATTATGGCTGTCATGACTCTTCCTGAGTAAGGTTAATACGGGTTCGCAAGGAGGAAGTACCCTTTTACCCTAGACCCCAGTGGGTCATGTGCCAGCGCAACCGCGGTTTTCTTCCAATAGCGCCATATACGCCATGGCAAATGGCTGGATCCGACCTGTTTTTTGACAAACTGTCAGCCTACTATCGGTCCCATGCACAAATAAAAGGCTACAAAGCCCCGTCTGCATCAGGAGTTTCTGTCATGAGCCTTACACCCAGCAGCCTGCATATCCGTCCCCGTCGCATGGAGTTCTGTCTGCCCGATCCGATGCCGCGGCACTGGCACGGCAATGATCCATTCAAGACCCACTTCTTCAACGCCATGTCGGTGCTGTTTCCGGATGGCGAGCGCTACTTCATCGATTCGGTGCGCCAGTTCCGCGATCAGATCACGGATCCGACTCTCAAGGAGCAGATCCGCGGTTTCATTGGGCAGGAGGGGCATCACAGTCGTGAGCACATCGATTACAACAATCGCCTGCGTGCCCTGGGCTATGACATTGATCGGCTCGAGTTGCCGGTCAAGCGGCGGATCCGCTTCGTACAGAAGCAGTTCTCGCCGGAACGCCAGTTGGCCGGCACCGTCGCGATGGAGCACTTTACCGCGATTCTGGCCAATGCCCTGCTCAGCGACCCGCGCTGGATCGGTGATGCCAGCCCGGAGATGCAGCGGCTATGGCGTTGGCATGCCCTGGAAGAGACCGAACACAAGGCGGTAGCCTTCGATGTCTACATGCAGGTCTGCGGCGACCGGAAGATCCTGCGCAAAGCCATGCGCCAGGCAACCTTCTTCTTCCTCAAGGATGTGACCAAGGGCACGCTGCATATGCTCAGAAAGGATGGCAAGCTCACCCTGCCAGTCTGGTGGCGTGGCATGGTCTGGCTCTGGGGACCCGGCGGCTTCTTTTCGCATCTGACCGGGGTCTATCGGGATTTCTACCGTGAGGACTTCCATCCGTGGCAGCACAATAATGCCCAGTTGATGGAGGAGGTGGCCCAGGAGTTCGACGTACAGCCAGCTTGATTGTCGCAAATGCGACATAACAGGGCGCCCTATCGCAAACAACCCAGACGATGGTCTATCATACGCCATCTTTTGTTGCGAAGGGTCTGCCATGACTGTTCAGCTGTTTGTCCCCGGGGAAACCCGGTTACATGAAAAACGCGTTGCCCTGGTCCCGGTGGTAGCGGAAAAACTCATCAAGCTGGGTATCGAAATCAGCCTGCAGCCGGGGGCCGGCGAAGCTGCGCGGATTCCGGACATGGCCTTCGAGCGGGCTGGCGTAAAAGTTGCCGAACCGCCGGTGGGTGTCGATCTGGTCTTTCGGGTCCAGCCGCCAACGGTTGCCGAGATCGAGCAGATGAAGCCGGGTACGGTGCTCTGCTGCTTTATCTACGCCCATCGCGAAGCCCCGATTGTGCAAGCCCTGCGTGATCACAAGATCACCTGCTTCGCCATGGAACTGGTGCCGCGTATCACCCGCGCCCAGGCGATGGATGCGTTGTCCTCCCAGGCTGCGCTGGCCGGCTACTATGCTGCCTTGCTCGCCGCGACCAATCTCAACCGTATCCTGCCGATGATGACTACTGCCGTAGGTTCACTGCGTCCGGCCCGTATTCTGGTGATGGGCGCCGGTGTGGCTGGCTTGCAGGCGCTGGCAACAGCCAAACGTCTGGGCGCGATCGTCGAGGGCTATGACGTGCGTCCGGAAGTGAAGGAGCAGGTCGAGTCGGTGGGCGGCAAGTTTGTCGATACCGGCGTTTCGGCCAGTGGCACCGGCGGTTATGCCCGCGAGTTGACCGCAGAAGAGCAGGCCAAGGTCGATGAAGTGCTGACCCGGCATATCCAGAGTGCGGATGCGGTTATCACCACCGCCTCCATTCCCGGTCGTCCCAGCCCGAAAATCATCAGCGAAGCGCAGATCAAGGGCATGAAGCCCGGCTCGGTCATTATCGACCTGGCTGCCGAGGGTGGTGGTAACACGCCGCTTACGCAACCGGGTGACACCGTCGAAGTCGGCCCCGCCACTATTGTTGCGCCGCTGAATATCCCCAGTCATCTCGCCGAGCACGCTTCCGAGCTGTATTCGCGCAACCTGCTCGCCCTGATTGGCCTTATGGTCAAGGATGGCGAGCTGAATATCGACTGGGAAGACGAGGTCCTGGCCGGAGCGGTATTGACCCACGACGGCGAAATCAAGAACGAGGCTGCCAGAAAGGTAGTCGAGACCACTACGGGGGAATGACCATGGATGCTACAACCACCATTACAGGGTTCGTTGCCCTGTATATCTTCATGCTTGCCGCCTTTACCGGCTACGAAATCATCGGCCGCGTGCCCGCGATTCTGCACACCCCGCTGATGTCCGGTTCCAACTTCATCCACGGTATCGTCGTGGTCGGCGCGATGTGGGCCCTGTTGAACGCGGCGACCCCGCTGGAGCAGGTCATCGGCTTCTTCGGCGTTTTGCTGGGCGCGGGCAACGCGGCCGGCGGTTACGTTGTGACCGAGCGCATGCTGCAGATGTTCAAGACCAGCGACAAGCGCGCGGACAAAACCACTGCGGCGGATAAGGAATAGGACATGGATACAACGCTGATTATCGAAGCAGCCTATTTCCTCGCGGCCCTGCTTTTCATCTACGGGCTCAAGCGTATGGCGAGCCCGGTCACTGCCCGCTCGGGTATCATCGTCGCCGGTTGGGGTATGGTCATCGCCGTGGCGGTAGCCTTCCTCTATGGCCTGGATGTGAACGAGAAGGCTCAACCGCACGTGTGGGTCAACCTGGTGCTGGTGATCATCGCCCTGGCGATTGGTACCGGCTGGGCCTGGATCAGTGGCAAGAAGGTCGCGATGACCGACATGCCGCAGATGGTGGCGCTGTATAACGGCATGGGTGGCGGTGCGGCTGCGGCCATCGCAGCCATCGAGCTGTTCTCCGGCAATGCGCAGTCCCACGGCGTGGTTGTGACCATTCTCGCGGTACTCGGTGGTCTGATCGGTGCGGTAGCGCTGTCAGGCTCGCTGATTGCCTGGGCCAAGCTCGATGGCCGGATCAACAAGACCGTGCGCTTGCCGGGCCAGCAGGCGATCAATGCCGTGCTGTTCTTCCTGGCCCTGGCAACCGGTGCTGCGATTACCACTGCCGGTGTCTCCGGCGAGGTGTCGATAACCCTGGTGGCGGTGTTCTTCATCCTCTCGCTGGTTCTGGGCGTGATGTTGACCAACCCCATCGGCGGCGCCGACATGCCGGTGGTTATTTCCCTGTACAACGCCTTTACCGGTCTGGCTGTCGCGTTCGAAGGTTTCGTACTGCAGAACCCGGCGATGATCATTGCCGGTACCGTGGTCGGTTCGGCGGGTACGCTGCTCACGCTGATGATGGCCAAGGCGATGAACCGTCCCGTATCGAATGTGATCTTCAGTCAGTTTGGTGAGACCGGGGACGGTGACGACAGCGAGATCGAAGGCAGCATGAAAGCGGCCGAGGCCTCGGATGCGGCTATCGCCATGTACTATGCCAACAAGGTGATCATCGTTCCGGGCTACGGTCTGGCGGTGGCCCAGGCGCAGCACAAGCTGTACGAATTCGTGAAGCTGCTGCAGAAGCAGGGCGTCGATGTACGCTTTGCGATTCACCCGGTCGCCGGGCGGATGCCGGGCCACATGAACGTGCTGCTCGCCGAAGCGGGTGTCCCCTACGACATCATCTTCGACCTGGAAGACATCAACGAGGACTTCGCCCAGGCGGATGTGGCCATCGTGTTGGGCGCCAACGACGTGGTGAACCCTGCGGCGCGGACCAAGAAGTCCAGCCCGATCTACGGCATGCCGATCCTCAACGTGGACATGGCGCAGACCGCCTATGTGGTCAAGCGTGGCCAGGGCAAGGGCTATTCCGGCGTCGAGAACGAGCTGTTCTACGCCGACAATACCTCCATGGTCTACGGTGATGCGCAGAAGGTCATGGCGCAGATGATCGAGGCGGTCAAGTCGCTGGGTTGATGGGCGAGCCGCAAGCGGCAAGCCGCAAGCCGCAAGCTACAAGCGGCAAGCGGCAAGCGGCAAGTAAGGCGTCAGAAACCAGCACCAGCAACAAAAAAACCCGGCAAATGCCGGGTTTTTTATTTGCTTCTAGCTTCTAGCTTCTAGCTTCCAGCTTCCAGCTTGTAGCTTGCAGCTTGCAGCTCAGCGACTACTTCGCTGCGACGTTGTAACCAAAGATCGATTTGACCTCGAGGAAATCCTCGAAACCGTAATGACCCCATTCGCGGCCAATACCCGATTCCTTGTAACCGCCGAAGGGTGCCTTGTTGTCCAGGGGCGCGCCGTTGAGGTGCACCATGCCGGTGCGGATGCGGCGGGCAACGTTGCGTGCACGGTCCAGGTTCGACGAGGACACATAACCGGACAGACCATAGACGGTGTCATTGGCAATGCGGATGGCGTCTTCTTCATCTTCGTAACCGATGATCGACAGTACCGGCCCGAAGATCTCTTCACGGGCGATGTGCATGTCGTTGGTGACGTGGCTGAACACCGTGGGCTTGACGTAGAAACCGGTCTCCAGACCCTCCGGACGATCCGGGCCGCCGGTGACCAGCTTGGCGCCTTCCTCGATCCCTTCCTTGATCAGGCCCTGGATCTTCTTCCACTGGGTTTCGGATGCTACCGGACCGATCACGGTATCGCTGGCATTCGGATCGCCGGCCTTGACCTTGGCCGCAACGGCGTTGGCAATGGCGGCGACTTCGTCCATGCGGTTGTTGGGGACCAGCAGACGGGTAGGGGCGTTGCAGGACTGCCCGGTGTTGTTCATGCAGGACATCACCGCGTGACCAACCATCTTCTCGAAATCGACGTCATCCAGCAGAATATTGGCTGACTTGCCGCCCAGTTCCAGCGCGACGCGCTTGATGGTGTCGGCGCCGGACTTCATGACCATGCGGCCGGCAGCGGTCGAACCGGTGAAGGACATCATGTCGATGCCGGGATGGGACGACATGGCTGCGCCCACGGTGGGGCCGTCGCCATTGACCAGGTTGAACACGCCGGGCGGAACGCCTGCCTCGTGCAGTACCTCGGCCAGGATCAGCGCAGACAGTGGCGCTACTTCAGATGGCTTGAGCACCATGGTGCAGCCTGTCGCCAGGGCCGGTGCGACCTTGCAGGTCATCTGGTTCATTGGCCAGTTCCAGGGCGTGATCAGACCGCAGACGCCGATAGGCTCCTTGACCACCAGTGTGGTGCCCATTTCTTCTTCGAACTTGAATTCCTTCAGGGCGTCCAGCGCGGCGGAAAAATGACCGATACCGGAAGGGGCCTGGGCAGTCTTGGACAGTTTGGCCGGCGCGCCCATTTCGATCGAGATGGCTTCAGCCACATCGGGCAGGCGCTTCATGAACACTTCCATTACCCGCTCGAGCAGCGCGATGCGCTCTTCGCGTGTGGTCTGGGAGAAGGTGGTGAAGGCATTGCGGGCGGCTTCAACGGCCAGGTCGACGTCTTCCTTGTTGCCCAGGGCAATAGTGGCTGCAACCTGTTCGGTGGCCGGGTTGATCACGTCGATGGTGCGATCGCCCTTGGGCTGGACCCATTCGCCGTTGATATAGAATTCGTGATAGTGACTCATTGCTGGACTCCTTTTCATGCGGTTCGAATATCCCCGTGACGATAGCATTGTCCGGCCCAGCGTTTCAGCCTCTTTATTCATCGTCTGTTAGCCATTGATGACGGTGTATGGGCAGGCCTGATGTATTGGCTGGGGTGAGCGTGCCAACCGACTGTGTGTGCGGTTGTGTACGTCAACCGTAAAAGCGCGGCGCATGGGGTTAAAGCTGCCGCGGCGCGCGCTTCTGAATAGCGGCAAATAGCCTTATAATGCCGGCCCCGGGCGGGCGTAATACTTGACTAAATTGCTTGGCTATTGCATAGTGCGGCCATGTCCAACCGGCTCGGGATTGCTCATGCGACTGACAACCAAAGGCCGCTATGCGGTGACTGCCATGCTTGATCTGGCTCTGCACGAGACGCAGGGGCCCATCACGCTGGCGGATATTTCCCAGCGTCAGGGTGTCTCCATTTCGTACCTGGAGCAGCTTTTTGCCAAGTTGCGGCGCTGCCGGCTGGTCGAGAGCGTGCGCGGCCCGGGCGGCGGCTACCGTCTGGCAGGGGGGCCTTCGGCGATCAGCGTTGCCCAGATAGTCGAGGCGGTGAACGACTCGATGGATGCCACGCGATGCCTTGGGCGCGGTGATTGTCAGCAGGGCGAAGTATGCCTGACGCATCACCTGTGGTCCGACCTGAGTAGACGGCTACATGATTTTCTGAGTGATATCAGCTTGGCCGATCTGGTCTCACGCGAAGACATACAGCGTGTGCGGATCCGGCAGGACCAGAGCGGTTGTGCCAGCTCCAGTGCCCAGACAGTGTCGACACTGGAACGTATTATCTGAAGCGGTCATCAGAACCGTCCGATTCATGCAGTGCCCGCCGACAGGTCGAGGCTCTGCTGCCTGAAACAAGCAGCAACCGATGGCATGAACCATCCGTTGCCTGACTGAGGTGATACCGTGACTGAACAAGTCGAAAGCCTGATCAAGCGTGATTACGCGGCTGGATTCCACTCCAGCATCGAGTCCGATACTCTGCCTCCCGGTCTGGATGAAAGCGT
>JAESUC010000104.1 GCA_016763285.1 Pseudomonas sp. | reverse complement strand
TTGCGTCCGATCAGACACACGCGCTCACCGCGATCAAGCTGGAAGCTCACCTTCGACAGCAGCGGATTGAGCCCGTAGGCCAGGGAAACATCGGTAAACGAAAGCAGCGCCATATCACACCTTTTGGTTGTTCAGGGCGGCATTCTACCTGCTGCGCTCTGGCGCTGCATGCCATAGTTGAACACTTTGTCGGCGGGCCCCTATGACGCCGCATCACAAACCGCTAAGCTTGGATTTCGATGCGAGCACCTCAGTGGCTCGCACGCTCTGGTTTACTTTTTTCTTTGCCCTGCCCGCTCGGAATCCATGATGCAGCGTTTCTTGTCCGCACCCCTGAAAGCCCTTTTTACCCTGACAGTCGTCGGCCTGATGATGACCGCCCCGCTGCTGCGCGCCGATATCCAGCAGCAAAGGCAGACCTATGACCAGGCCATGGCGGCGCTCAAGGCCGGTCAGCAGCAGCGTTACCAGACCCTGCTCGCCGGGCTGCGCGACTATCCGCTGTATCCCTACCTGCTGCTGGAATCGCTGCAGCAGAGGGGGAAAACCGCCTCGCACCAGGAAATCGAGAGCTTCCTGATCTCCTACGGCGACCTGCCCTTTGCCCAGCGCCTGAAGAACGACTGGTTGCTGCGCCTGGTCCGCGAGGGCGAATGGAGCCTGCTGCGCAAGCACTACGATACCGCCAGCCAGAGCGCCGAACTGGACTGCCAGCTGACCTTGCAGAACTGGCGCGAGGGCAATCAGAGCGCAGCCATGGCCCGCGCCGCGGAACTGTGGACCGTCGGCCGCTCGCAGCCCAACGGCTGTGATCCGCTGTTCGACCGCTGGCGCGCCGCAGGGGGCCTCACCGAAGACATCGCCTGGGCGCGCATCCGGGAAGCACTGCTCTACCGCCAGGACGCCCTGGCCCAGTACCTGGTGCGCTACATGCCCAACCAGACCGCGCTGGCCGAGCTGTTCGTGAATACCGCCACCAAACCGGAAGGCCTGGCCCAGAGCGAACGCTTTCGCCCCAGTGCGACCCGGCCTGCAGACAAGCTGGCCGATATCGCCACCGTCGCCCTGCGCCGGCTGAGCCGCGACGACCCTGCCCGGGCCCTGGCCCTTTGGCCCTCTTACCGTGACCTGCCCTATGAGCAGGCCGACCGGCTGGCGATCACCCGTGACATTGGCGTGCGCATGGCCAAGCGTCATGCGCCGGAAGCGCTGGCCTTCATGGCGGCCAATGACCCACAGATGGCCGATGACCAGATCACCGAATGGCGTATCCGCCTGGCCCTGCGTACCGGCCAGTGGCAGACCGCGCGCCAGCTGACCCGTAACATGCCCGCCACCCTGAGCCAGCAGAGCCGTTGGCGCTACTGGCAACTACGCAGTGCCCAGCTGGCCCGCCCGGAAGTGGGCGAGCTGCGCGAAGAGTATGCCGACCTGGCCAACGAGCGTGACTTCTACGGCTTTCTCGCCGCCGAGCGCAGCAATCAGCCCTATGCCCTGCGTCACCAGCCCGCCCAGGTCGATCCGGCCATGTTTGCCCGGGTCAGCAAGACCGCCGGCATACGTCGGGCCAAGGAATTCTATGCCCGTGGCCAGGTGGTGGATGCCCGCCGCGAGTGGTACCACGTGGGCAAGGTATTCAGCCGCGAAGAGCTGATTGCCCAGGCCGTGATGGCACGGGAGATGGAATGGTACTTCCCGGCGATCCGCGGCATCAGCCTGGCGCAGCATTGGGACGACCTGGATATCCGCTTCCCGATGGCCTACCAGCAGCCGATCAAGGCCCAGGCCGCCGCCCGCCAGCTGAACTCGACCTGGGTATACGCCATTACCCGACAGGAAAGCGCCTTCATGGCCGACGCCCGCTCACACGCCGGCGCCACCGGCCTGATGCAGCTGATGCCCGCCACCGCGCGGGAAACCGCCCGCCGCTACAAGATCAGCCTCAATCACCCCAACGAGCTGCTGCTGCCGGAGCGCAATATCGCCCTGGGCACCGCCTATCTGTCGCAGCTCAACAGCATGTTCCGCGGCAATCGGGTGCTGGCGTCCGCCGCCTACAACGCAGGCCCCGGCCGGGTGCGTCAATGGACCCGGGAGATGCCGACCATTCCAGCGGACATCTGGATCGAGACCATCCCCTTCGACGAAACCCGCACCTACGTGCAGAGCGTACTCAGCTACGCGGTGATCTATGGGCAAAAGATGGGTATCCGCCAGCCGGTGATGGAACAGCACGAGCGCTACCTGGAAGCCTACCGGCCCTAGCAGCCGGTCGGACTTTCCCTCGCTACGAACGCCTACGTCCGACAGGCTGCCAGAAACGCAAACGCCCCGTCGGGACGGGGCGTTCAGCGGATCAGAAGCAAAGCTAGCCGATACTCAGAGTTCGAGCAGCCGCAGCCGTTCGCGAACCACTTCAACCAACTGGTCTGGCTGAAACTTCGACAGGAAGCCATCGCAACCTACCTTTTCAACCATTGCCTTGTTGAAATTGCCCGACAATGAGGTGTGCAGCACGACATACAGATCGCGCAGGCGCGGGTCCTTGCGAATTTCCGAGGTCAGGCGGTATCCGTCCATCTCGGGCATCTCGGCATCAGTAATGACCATCAGCAATCGTTTGGGCACATCGGCGTCCGTATCAGCCCACGCCTGCAGTCGTCTCAGCGCCCGCAGCCCATCGGTTTCCACATGCAGCGTCAGATCCAGCTGCGACAGGGTGTCCTTGAGCTGGGCAATACCGGTAGGCGAATCGTCCACCAGCAGAACCTCCCTGCCCCGCGCCTTTTTCAGCAGCGCATCATCGAGCAGGCCGTCACTGACCTTGGCATTGAACGGCACGATCTCCGCCAGCACCTTCTCGACGTCGATAATCTCGACCAGCCGCTGGTCGTCCAGCCGGGTAATGGCGGTCAGGTAGTGCGAGCGACCGGCGCCGCGTGGTGGCGGCAGCACGGCATCCCAGTTCAGGTTCATGATGCGGTCGACACTGCCCACCAGGAACGCCTGCACCGAGCGGTTGTACTCGGTAACGATGATGGTGCTGTCCGCGGTCACCGGCTGCGGACGCATACCAATGGCGCCGGACAGGTCGATCACGGGAATGGTCTGCCCACGCAAATGAATCACGCCGACTACATGGGGGGCGCGCTGGGGCATCTGGGTAAGACGGGGCAGTTGCAGAACTTCGCGGATCTTGAATACGTTCAGGGCGAACAATTGCTGTCCGGCAAGCCGGAACAGCAATATTTCCAGACGGTTTTCGCCAACCAGGCGGGTTCGCTGATCAACGGTATCCAAAACTCCGGCCATGACGAACCTCACTGGTGGGATGGCGACTCGATATTCCTTGCAGTATATCCGTTATCGACCGCCACAGTGATTTCTGAACCTCAATAGAACGCGTTTTCCTTGATCGTATGGTCAGTCACGTCGCGCACGGCGGTAATCTCGGGAATCCGCGCGATCATGGTCTTCTCGATGCCTTCCTTGAGGGTGACATCGACCATACCGCAACCCTGGCAGCCGCCGCCAAACTGCAGCACGGCCACGCCATCCTCGACCACGTCGATCAGCTTGACCTCACCACCATGGCTGGCCAGGCCGGGATTGATCTCGGTCTGCAGCAGGTAGTTGATGCGCTCGTTCAGGGGGCTGTCGTCGTTGACCATCGGCACCTTGGCATTGGGCGCCTTGATCGTGAGCTGGCCGCCCATGCGATCGGTTGCGAAGTCGACCACCGCGTCTTCCAGGAAGGGCTCACTGACGGAGTCGATCCACACGTCAAAGGAATCGAGCTTCATCGTGCGGTCTTCGGGCTTTTCCTCGCCTGGCTTGCAGTAGGCAATACAGGTTTCCGCGTAGGGCGTGCCCGGCTGCGTGATGAAGACCCGGATGCCGATACCGGGAGTGTCCTGTTTGGCCAGCAAGTCGGCCAGATACTCTTCGGCTGCCTTGGTGAGGTTGATGCCTGCCATGTAATGCCTCGTATTCGATGTCTGAATGCGAGCATTGTACGGGATCACGGGCCGCGGATAAAGACATACCTTTTTGGTAGGGTATTCCGGATTCGCGACGGGGCCGTCGATCCTACCAGGTTAGCGCGAAGCCTCATCCTCCACGGTGGGAGCGGTGGCCCCACCGTGAAGGGTTTGGGTGGGAACAGGCTCAAGTGTGCAGCTGGGCACATTGTGCCGGCTGCAGCCCCTTTCGCGACGGGGCCGTCGCTCCTACCAGGTTAGCGCGAAGCCTCATCCTCGACGGTGGGAGCGGCGGCCCCGCCGCGAAGGGTTTGGGTGGGAATCTGTATCAAGGTTGATGCTAGGCACATCGTGCCGGCTGCGAGACATTCGCGACGGGGCCGTCGCTCCTACCGGGAGGGTTATGCTGAGCGCGCACTTGCCCGGTGGGAGCGGTGGCCCCACCGCGAAGGGTTTGGGTGGGAACAGGCTCAGGCGCTAAGCTGGGTATATCGTGCCTGCTGGGAGCTCTTCGCGACGGGGCCGTCGCTCCTACCGGGAGGGTCATGCTGAACACGCACTTGCCCGGTGGGAGCGGCGGCCTCACCGCGAAGGGTTTGGGTGGGAATCTGTATCAAGGTTGATGCTAGGCACATCGTGCCGGCTGCGAGACCTTCGCGACGGGGCCGTCGCTCCTACCGGGAGGGTTATGCTGACTGCGCACTTCCCCGGTGGGAGCGGCGGCCCCGCCGCGATGGGTTTGGTTTAGCCCGAAGCCTCTTCTCCACGGTGGGAGCGGCGGCCCCGCCGCGAAGGGTTTGGTTGGGTGGCTCAGCCAGCGAGGGCGGCAATCAGTTCGCGGTTGAATGCCGGCAGATCATCAGGCTTGCGGCTGCTGATCAGCGTGCCATCAACCACCACTTCCTCGTCGACCCAATTGGCGCCGGCATTGCGCAGGTCATCCTCCAGCGAGGGCCAGCTGGTCATGCGCTTGCCCTTGACCAGATCAGCCGAGGCCAGAATCCAGCCACCATGGCAGATCACCGCAATCGGCTTGTTGGCCTTGGCCGCGTTGGTCAGAAAGGTGCGGGCCATTTCTTCCAGCCGGATGTTGTCGCCATTGACCACCCCGCCTGGCAGCACTACAGCGTCGTAATCATCGCTGCGCACGCGGTCAAAGGTGGTATCCACGTCGAACGCGTCAGCCGGATCGGTGTGGTTCCAGCCACGCACCTGGCCAGACTCGGCCGAGACGATATCCGCCTTGGCGCCTTCCTTCTCCAGCGCCTCCTTGGGGCTGGTCATTTCGACCTGCTCGAAACCGTCGGTGACCAGAATCGCAACGCGCTTGCCTTCAAGAGAAGCCATGTGAAACCTCCTGCATAATCGGAATGTCCTCCTTGAGACAGGCCGCCTGGTGAAAGTTCAGTAGCGCTTCGCCACACCTTGCCATACACCTGATTACCCCCTGCGCCGCGCATATCTGCTAAACTTGCCGGCTTTGCGTATACCTTCGGAGCCACCATGTCTGAGCGTTCTGCCCGCCTCCAAGCCCTGCATACAGCCCTGAGTCAGCGGATTCTGATTCTCGATGGCGGCATGGGTACGATGATCCAGAGCTACAAGTTCGAGGAGACGGA
>JAESUC010000103.1 GCA_016763285.1 Pseudomonas sp. | reverse complement strand
TTTAACCCGGTCCTCGACCTGATCACGCGCTGTCAGGAACAGTGCAGGTGTCTCTTTACCGGCCGCTCGGACCTTTTCAAGCACTTCCCAACCATCCAATCCTGGCATCATCACGTCGAGGATGAGCAGGTCGTATTCGTCATCAAAAGCCTGTTGGACCGCATCGATTCCATTGGTGACCAGGTCAACAACGAACCCAGCCTCCGTCAGACCTTGTTTAAGGTAAACGCCAGTCTTGGGTTCATCCTCGGCAATCAAAATTTTCACGACTCAACTCCTAGGCAGTGACCCATTGTGCACAGCTACGACGGAATATTCTAACCTCTCTGACGCTTTTCAGCTTGGATGCCTGATGCAGATAAATTGATGGCTGTCAACGGACCGTTCAGAAAGTCTTTTTCAGACCGTCCCTAGGTTGGCGGGAGATATTATCGAAGTAATGGCTCGGAATTTGCGGACGGTCAGGAACTGCTCAACGCCGAAGTCACAGGAAGAGAAATCTGGCGAATATTACGATTGCGGACGTATAAGCTAGCGGCTGGCACAACAAATAACGAGTACGAGAAACACCGCCAGCCTGATGGTTGGTCACGAAAACTGCTTTACCTGTGTCTTGGACACAGGTGTATGGTAATAAAAAAACAGCATAGATTCTTTTGATTTACTCTTCGGTCTATAACTCAGGATTGACTCACATCAATATTACCAACAGATCCTCGGTTTAAACTGAGACCTGCGATAGAAAAACCGGGCTGCGAGGAGATCTGTGTGAGAGTAATCGAACTAGTCAGACGTTTAGGAGTTACGTCCGATACTGTGCGGTTTTATACCCGGATAAAGGTTCTGAAACCGGTTAAGAACAAAATCAATGGCTATCGAGATTATAGCGAAGAGGATTACAGTCGCTTGCGATTCGTGCTGAGTGCACGGCAACTGGGATTTTCTGTCGGGGATATTCAGGAGATTTTGGACCACGCAGATAAGAAGAGATCGCCTTGCCCGACCGTTCGCCATTTGATTGATCAACGTCTGAATGAAACTGAACAACGGTTTCTGGATACTCTGCAACTGCGTGAACGGATGCAGCAGGCCGTGACCGAGTGGAGCCAAAAGCCAGATAAGGTGCCGACTGGCCATATGATCTGTCACCTGATTGAAGAGTTTGCCCAGTAAATCAACATAGAGGATTTGCCATGAATACACAGAAATTCGAGAACCCTACTCATTACCGGGGCGGCTGCTGTTGCGCCAGCAAGTCATCCACTGCAGCTAATACTCGGCGCAGTGTTGACTCAGATAGCGATATCCCGCTGCAGCGGCTTCAGGTGCAGGGCGCAACGTGCGGTGGTTGTGTAAGAAGCATTGAGCAAGCGCTGTGCTCTGTCTCCGGCGTAAGCGACGCATGTATGGACTTGGCGACGGGTGTCGCTTCGGTCGTTGGCATGGTCGAGTCTAACGCTCTAATAGAGGCGTTGGATCGAGCGGGTTTTCCTTCGACCCAAATCAATTAGTTTATGGCTGATGGTTGGAGTAATTAGCAGTTGGTAAGTCTAAGCATGTTACAGGCGTGAAATCTGGTTTGTTAGCTGCTTGATAAATTGAAAAGAGACTCCCCCTTCGGTAAAAAATGGTCTGAAAGTCGGAGAGATACATGGATCACCCCACAACTTTTCCCTCGTCGAAATCAGTCAACAGCTCGATAAGTAAGTTCGTTCAACTGATAGTCCCAGGCATGGGGAGTAACCACTGCGCTGGTCTGATCACCACTTCGGTTGAGCGGCTAACGGGTATCATCAACCTCACCACTAATATCGCCAATCACCGCGTCGACGTTGAATTCGACGCCAACCTGACCAGCGTCAACCAGATCCGAGGCGCCATTGAAAAAGTTGGCTACGACGTGACCAGCACGACATCTTCAACACCAGAGACTGGAGGTGAGGCCAGTCTCACTGTCCCCGGCATGGGCAGCGATCATTGTGCCGGACTGGTCTCCAGCTCCATCAAACGTCTCGCCGGCATCACGGACATTTCCACCAACATTGCCAATCACAAGGTGACGGTTCGTTTTGATGAGGCAGCGGTGGATGCGGAAAGGATCAAAGTTGCCATTGAGAAGGCAGGGTACGAAGTGGCAGGCATTAGTCAAAGCCGGGCCCAAGCGGACACGGCAGTGGACGAAGCTATCGAGGAGCGCTACCTCGACCAGGCATGGAAGCGCCTGTGGTTCGCCGCCATACCCACTACCCTCATCATGGTGCTGATGATGGTACACATGCTCTGGATGTCAGTACCAGGGTACCTGGCATGGGTGGCCCTGCTTGCCTTTCCAGTAGTGTTCCTCAGCGGCGGGTGGGCCACCCATCGCTCTTCCTGGCGCTCCCTAACCAACCGTACCGCCAATATGGACGTGCTCATCTCCATGGGCAGCCTGCCACCGTATCTGATTGGACTGGTGGGCTTTGTCTATCCCATGACCTCCTTTATTGAGATGGCCGCCACCATCATGACATTCCACATGCTCGGCCGCTACCTTGAAACTCGGGCCAAGGGTAGAGCGTCGCAGGCGATCAAAAAGCTGCTGAAGCTCGGCGCCAAGACCGCCTCTGTGTTGCGGGACGGGCAGGAAGTTGAAGTCCCTGTGGCAGAATTACAAGTGGGAGACATCATGGTGGTCCGGCCCGGCGCCAAGGTCCCTACCGACGGCGAGATCGTCGAGGGTAGCAGCCATTTGGATGAATCTATTGCCACCGGGGAGTCAGTGCCGGTGGAAAAAGGGACGGGTGACGGGGTGATTGGTGCGACCATCAACAAGGAAGGCATGCTTCAGGTACGGGCCACCCGGGTGGGTGCCGATACCTTTTTGTCACAGGTCGTCCGGTTGGTAGAGCAGGCACAGGGTTCAAAGGTGCCCATACAAGAATTTGCCGACAAATTGACCGCAAAATTTGTCCCGGGAGTTATTTTCATCAGTTTGACGAGTTTTGTGGTGTGGGTGCTGTTCGCTGAGCCGCTGCGACCAATTCTCTACTGGGGTGCCGAGTTCCTGCCTTGGGTGAACCCGGAGCTTTCTCCTTTAATGTTGGGGATTCTCTCGGCGATTTCCGTGCTGGTCATCGCCTGCCCCTGCGCTTTGGGACTGGCCACCCCCACTGCCATCATGGTGGGATCGGGTTTGGGCGCCGAGAGCGGCGTGTTGATCCGCTCCGGCGAAGCCATTCAGTCCCTCAAGGACATCAAGGCCGTGGTCCTCGACAAGACCGGTACCATCACCAAAGGCGAGCCGGCACTTACCGACGTGATTGCCACCGCCGATTTCAATGAGGCCGATGTACTTAGGTTCGCCGCATCAGTGGAAGCTGGTTCCGAACACCCTTTGGGGCAATCCATCGTGGCGGGTGCCAGGGAAAAGAACCTGGAAGTTCCCACCGTGAGGGATTTTCGAGCCATCACTGCCCGCGGTGTGGAAGGCCGGGTCGACGACCAGCTCGTTCGCGTCGGCAGCCGCCGGCTTCTTAATGAAGCGGATATCGAGCTGAGCGACCTGGAAGAGGCCCTGGTTCTGTTGGAAAAAGAGGGTAAGACCGCCATGCTGGTGGCCGTCGGACACCGCGCGGCCGGCATTGTCGCCGTGGCCGATACCATAAAGGAAGACTCGAAAGCTGCCATTGCCGCTCTTCACCAGTTGGGCATTCATACCGTCATGATCACCGGGGACAACGAACGCACCGCACGACACGTCGCCGATCAGGTGGGCATCGACGAGGTGCTGGCGGGTGTCTTGCCGGAAGGCAAGGTAGACGCCATCAAAAAGCTGCAGGACAAATATGGACAGCTGGTGGCCATGGTGGGCGACGGCATCAACGACGCGCCGGCACTCAAACAGGCCAATGTGGGCATCGCCATCGGTGCTGGCGCCGACGTCGCCATCGAAGCGGCGGATGTCACCCTGGTGAAAGGCGAGTTATCGAAGGTAGTGGAGGCCATTCGCCTGTCGCGCGCCACCTTCCGCAAGATTGTCGAAAATCTGTTCTGGGCCTGGTTCTACAACGTGGCGGCCATCCCCATTGCCGCAGTGGGCCTGCTCCATCCTATGATCGGGGTGATCGCTATGACTATCAGTTCCCTGTCAGTGATCGGCAATTCTTTGCGTCTCAAGCGGGTAAAGCTGAATGTAGATAAGTGATCTGACAACCAGTAAACAGTACGGCTCAATAGGCAGAACATTTCAAATTTATTAGTGAGGTGTGATATGGCAAGCCAAAAACCATCATTCTGGTTGACACCTAAAGGCTTATCCGCCCTGGGTTTAATTGTAGCGGCAAGCTATTTTCTACTGATTGAGCACCGGCAACACGTCTGGCAGTTTATGCCTTTCTTGATTCTCTTGGCCTGTCCGTTTATGCATTTGTTTATGCATGGTGGACATGGCCGGCACGAGGATGAATCCGACAAAGGTGCCTATCAGCGTGGGATGGAACACGGTCGAAAGGAAAATGAGCATCATCACTAAAATAATTCTAACAGGAGAAGAGCTATGGACAGTGAACCTGCATACGGCCTCTGGACGCTGGTAATACTCAATTCGGCGATATTTGTTTTCTTTGCTTTCAGCTTTACCAAACCGCAAACGAAAACTGACTGGCGTAGCTTTGGCGCTTTTTCGGCGTTTGTTATTGCGCTATTTACTGAAATGTATGGCTTTCCATTAACCATTTATTTTCTCTCTGGTTGGTTGGCGGAAAAATATCCGGGCATTGATTTTCTTTCTCACGAGAACGGCCATCTTCTGCATACCCTTTTTGGCTTAGAAGGCAACCCTCATTTTGATCCGCTGCATATCGCCAGTAACGTCCTGATTATCATGGGCTTCTTTTTGCTGGCCTCAGCGTGGGGCGTATTGCACAAGGCGCAGCAGAGCCGGTCGCTGGCCACCACTGGCTGGTATGCCCGCTGTCGTCATCCGCAATACATTGCGTTTATTCTGATTATGTTCGGTTTCCTGTTGCAGTGGCCGACGATCCTTACCGTGATTATGTTTCCGGTTCTGGTAGTGGTTTACGTGCGACTCGCTAAGCGCGAGGAGCGCATGGCACTGAAGGAATTTGGTGATGAGTATCGAAGCTATATGGAAGTTACGCCAGCATGGATCCCAGATTTTAACATCGATACAAATGTTTCCAACAGGTGAAGGTGCTCCGATGAAAAAAACTATCTCCCCTATTGGTGGAACGATGATGGAGCATGAATCCGAGCCTGAAAAACAAACCCGCCCCTAAACAAAAAAATAGATGGATTGTTTGCTCACTTTGTCTGTCCGAGGAAACTATAAATGAGAGATAGAAAACATAGGTTGGGTGTCTCCGAAGTCAATCTGGTGAGGCGCCATTTAAAATTGGAACCTGTCGGCCAGATAAAGCTACAAGCGGCTATTGCCGAGGTAGATCAGCTTTATGGTCTTGATGCGGTTACCTTTGACGGAAAAAATCATGTGCTGAGTCTCGCTTATGACGCCTCCAGGATTTGTCTGGATGATATAGAAGAGACTTTGAAAAACTATGGCGTTGACGTGAGTCATGATTGGTGGACGCGCTATAAAGAAGATTATTGCAAATTTGTTGATGGCAACATAAAGGAAAATGCTAGACGTGAACCTTGGAGCTGCCATAAGTCACCACCTAGTGCGTGTGGGAAACGTTAATGAATGCCGTAAACGAGCTTAAAGCAGCAGACATGGGCATAAACACTCACCAGGAACCGGTGGTATATATGCGTAGCGATTGCCATATCTGCCGCTCCGAAGGGTTCATTGCCAACAGCCGTGTCATGCTGCGGTACGGGGAAAACAGCGTTATCGCCACGTTGAATGTGGTGGACGAACAGGTATTGGTTTCGGGGAGTGCAGGGTTATCCAAAATTGCCATGCGCCGCCTGGGTGCCATCGATGGCGCTGCGATTATTGTCGGTCATGCACCTGTTGTGACATCGCTCGCTGCGGTTCGCAAAAAAATATTTGGGCACAAACTCAGTGATCGAGAGATTACCGCTATCGTCGAGGACATCAGCGACCACCGCTATTCGGATATAGAAATCGCCAGTTTCCTCAGTGTGTGCGCGGGTAGCCGTTTAGACGTAGATGAAATCATCAGTCTCACCCAGGCCATGGTGGCCTGTGGTAAGCGGCTGAACTGGCCAGACGAAGCCATGGTTCTTGATAAACACTGCATCGGTGGGCTGCCGGGCAACCGCACCACACCGCTCGTGGTGTCCATTGTCAGCGCTGCGGGACTCACCATCCCTAAAACCTCCTCGCGGGCGATCACCTCTCCTGCCGGTACTGCGGATACCATGGAGGCACTGACTACCGTCAATCTGGAGCTCAATGAGATTCAACGTGTAGTGGCTGAGACCCATGCCTGTCTTGTTTGGGGTGGCGCTGTCAACCTGAGTCCGGCCGACGATTTGTTGATTCGCATTGAACGGGCCCTGGATTTGGATGGTGAAGGGCAGTTGATCGCCTCGGTTTTATCCAAAAAAATCGCTGCCGGTTCCACTCATGCGGTGATAGATATTCCCGTCGGCCCCACCGCTAAAGTGCGTTCCCAGAACGACGCCGAGCGCCTTTCCTCACTCTTTACCCAGGTGGGAGCCGCCTGTGGTATTCAAATTCGCTGCCTTATTACGGATGGTAGTCAGCCGGTTGGGCGTGGTATCGGCCCGGTAGAAGAAGCGCGGGATGTGCTGGCAGTATTGCAGCGCGAGCACAGTGCACCACAGGATCTTCGGGAGCGTGCCTTGTTTCTGGCTGCACATCTGTTTTCACTTGCTTATCAAGAGCGTTATGAACAAGGGCTGGAAAGAGCGATCGCGATTTTGGATGAAGGTAAAGCCTGGCAGCAGTTCCAGCGCATTTTGGCCGCGCAGGGTGGGATGAAAGCCCTGCCTGACGCCAGCTACCAACATACCGAAGCAGCCACAGCAGCGGGCACACTTACCGCTATCGACAATCGTCAACTCGCGCGTCTGGCGAAGCTGGCAGGCGCTCCGGCGACAGCGGCTGCGGGGTTGCGTCTACATGCTCGCGTCGGCGACAAGGTCACCGTCGGACAACCTTTATTTACGCTCTGTTCCGATACGATCGGAGAGCAACAGTATGCGATGGCGTTTTATCGCCAATCGACAATTTTTACGGTCGAGAAGGAACGATGAGCGAGGCGATGGCTGTGAAAGATAAATCTCCAGTGGTGTTTTCCCTGAACAATCATCCGTTGGCTGAGTCACTCAGTAACGCGATTGGTGGTCAACCTGGCGAGTTTAACGCTCGGCAGTTTCCTGATGGGGAGTCCTATCTGCGTATTCAATCTGATGTAGAAAATCGCGCCTGTATTGTGGTGGCTGATCTGTCACACCCAAACATCAAATATCTGCCGTTGTTGTTTTTATTGGAAACACTGCGGGAGCTGGGAGCGTCGCAAGTGGGGTTAGTGGCGCCTTACCTCAGTTATATGCGTCAGGATCGCCGTTTTGTCGATGGGGAAGCGGTTACTTCACGTATTTTTGCCAAGTGCCTTTCTCAACATGCTGATTGGCTGGTTACGGTCGATCCACATTTGCATCGCTATCATTCTCTGGATGAAATCTATTCCATACCCAGTCGTGTTGTGCAAGGGGCTCCGGCATTGGCGCACTGGCTCAAAACGCAAAGCAACCTACTGTTGGTAGGGCCGGACAGCGAAAGCGAGCAATGGGTTGATGAGATTGCTGCCTTTAGTCAACATCCTTTTGTGATTGGAGAAAAGCAGCGCTTCGGGGATCGCCAAGTCGAAGTGATGCTGCCCGACATCAACGAATTCAGGGATAGAACGGCAGTGATTATCGACGACGTTATTTCCAGCGGGCAAACAATCCTGGAATGCGTTAAAACACTTCGGTCCAAAGGTATCGACAACATTCAGTGCGTGGCGGTGCACGGCATATTTGCCGATCACTCCGATAAAACCTTACTGGCCTCAGGCCTGAGCCAACTGGTCACATCCAATACCATTCCCCATCCTTCCAACGCTATTGATATTACGTCGCAACTGATTGCGCCCGTTATCAGCATGCTTAAATTGCCAGGGAAATCATTATGAAAATTACCTTTGTCGGCGGCACCGAGACCGTTACCGGCTCAAAATTTCTGCTGGAAACTGAAACGACAACCGTATTAGTCGATTGCGGTTTGTTCCAGGGCTACAAGTGGCTGCGGGAACGCAACTGGCAAACCTTGCCCCTGGACATCGACAAACTGGATGCGGTGCTGCTCACTCACGCACATCTGGATCACTCCGGTTATATCCCGGTGCTATACGAGCGCGGCTTTCGCGGCCCGGTGTTTACCCATCACGCCACTAAGGCCCTGTGTCAGATTTTATTGGCCGACAGCGGCCATATCCAGGAGGAAGACGCCAAGTATTACAGCAAACATAAATTGGGCAAGCACGCGCACCCTGAGCCACTTTACGACCGTCAAACGGCGGAAGCCAGCATGAGGCTATTTCAGTCCGTGGAGTTCGATGAACAGATCGAGGTCGGGGATATCCGTTTTTATTTACAGCCTGCCGGGCATATTCTCGGCGCCGCCAGCATTATCGTTGAAGCGGAAGGGAAACGAATCGGCTTTTCTGGTGATGTCGGTCGCTTCGATGATGTGCTGATGAAACCCCCTCGGCCATTTCCGGAGCTGGATCTGCTGTTGATGGAGTCCACCTACGGCAACCGCCGGCACGACACCCAAGATCCGTTTCAGCAGTTGGCGGAAATTGTTAACCGTGTCGCCAAAAGCGGCGGCGTGTTGCTGGTTCCGGCCTTTGCGGTAGGGCGGGCGCAGGCCGTGCAACATCTGTTGGCAACCCTGATGGATCAGGGCGATATCCCCAAAATGCCCATCTATCTCGACAGCCCCATGGCGATCAAAGTATCGGATATTTTCTGCCAGTTCAGTGATCAGCACCGGTTGAGTCACGAGCAATGCTACCGCCTATGCGATGGCGTGACCTATACCCGCACGGTGGACGAATCGAAGGCGATTGCCGGACAGGCTTTCCCCCATATTGTTATCGCTGGCAGCGGCATGGCTACCGGGGGTCGTATTCTCCACCACTTCAAACGCCTGTTAGGCAGTTCTAAAACCACGGTGCTGTTTACCGGTTATCAGGCGGGCGGCACTCGCGGCGCAAAAATGCTGGAGGGTGTTGATGCGGTGAAAATCCACGGAGGCTGGGTACCGTTGAGAGCCACTGTCAAAGTCATCTCCGGTTTGTCGGGGCACGCAGACTACCTCGAACTGACCCAGTGGTTACAGCAGTCAGCGCTGACCGATACTACTCGAATTCAACTGATTCACGGTGACCCGGAAGCCCTTGAAGGCATGCGGGTGCACTTGCAGGAGCACACCACGTTTGCGGTGAATGTGGCGGGTTATCGCGATATTTTGCGCCTGTAATCGAAGAGATAATCCACAGCGGAGAAAAAGTTATGCAAATTGAAACCTTAAAAGATGTGCTGCACTGGACCCGGGAATTTCACCAACACCTCAGCCAGTGTTTATCCCACTGTGCGGACAAGAATATGGATGAACGGGCCCGGATGATCCTTGCGTATCTGTCCGATCATGAGAAGGCACTGACCAAGGTAGTCAGCGGGTTTGAAACCTCAGGCGACGAGCATGCACTGAATACCTGGTGTTACGAATATGTGGCAAAGCACCCCATCGTTCGGCATGCGCATTGCGACGCGCCCTTTGCCGAGCTGGATGCCATGCAAATCATGGAGGTGATAGTCGATCAACACCAGCAGGTGATTGAACTGTATCGCTATCTCGCCTCCAGGGCGGATATCACCTCTGCCAAAGAGTTGATGGAATCACTCCGGTCGCTGGAAGAGCACGAAATGATGCGTATGGCGCAGTCTGCCAACCGGTTCGGGGATTTGTAGAGACACTAATTTCTCACAGATACACCACCATAAACGGAGGAATAATCATGACACTTAATGCGTTCAAATTCGGGATGGCCAGCGCGATTACCGCGGCGATACTGTGGCTGGCTTGCAGTCTGCTGGTGATGTTAATGCCTTCCATGATGTTGTCCATGTCCGGAGAAATGGTGCATATGCAACTGAATGAGATGGGTTGGCACTTGACTCTCACTGGTGTCGTTATCGGGCTGGTGGCCTGGTTCGTGGTGGCGGGTATCGCCGGGTGGTTGCTGGCGGCCATTTATAACCGCTTGCAGTCATCCGACTGATTATCCAGCTGATGAGCAGTTTGCCGCGCTATGACAAACCGGTTCTGTTGGTGTTGAATCCGGGTAGTTCATCCATCAAGTGGAGCACGCATAACGTCTCGGCGCTTGAATATGCGGGTGCAACGGTGCCTGTTGCTATTGGGCAAGCAGGTGTCGGCCAATCAGCTGCGCAGACTTATCCTGGCGCGCCCCCTTGGCTGACCGATGTGCTGACAAATCATGATGTTCGCGCGGTGATTATCAGAGTCGTACACGGGGGCTCTGAATATCATAAACCTATACCCATCAACGACGATAATTTTCGGCAACTGCAAACCCTGATACCAATGGTGCCACTGCACAATAAGGCGGCCATTGAACTGATTGAGCAGCTTCGGAATACCCGATTTTCCATTCCCGTTTTTGCGGTTTTCGATAGTGAGTTTTTCAGCGACCTGCCGGTGCTGTCACAGATTTATGGACTGCCCGTCGCGCTCACTGAGAAATATGGATTACGCCGTTACGGGTTTCACGGTTTTGCTCATGAATCCATGGTCAAACACTGGGAGACAGTGAATCCCGATATCGAACACTACACCCTGGTGACCGCGCAGTTGGGCAGCGGCTGTTCCATGACAGCCATCCGCGATGGCAAACCGGTCGATACCACCATGGGGTTTACGCCCAATGAAGGCTTGCTCATGCGCACGCGAAGCGGTGATGTCGATCCCGGTTTGCTGACCTGGTTGCAGTGGCAGGAGGGTTGGACGCCCGAGGATACCGACAGGGTTCTCAATTGCGAATCCGGCTGGCGGGGTCTGTCCGGCGGAATCGATAACATGGCGGATTTGTTTGCGAGTGAACAGCCGCAACACCAACTGGCGTTTGATTTTTTCCGTTATCGATTCCAGAAAACACTGGGCGCGTATTTCGCCATTCTGGGCGGGCTGGACGGTGTCGTTCTTAGCGGCGGTATTGCGGAAAACAACGTCGATATTCGCTGTCGCTTGTTGTCCGGTCTTTCCCACTTGGGTATTACGTTAAAAGAGCCTCTGACTCGATCCGTTTTACCACTAATTTTATCGCAACCAGCGTCAACAGTGCAGTGTTGGGTGGTGGCCGCCGATGAGGCGGATTCCATGTTGCGCTCCATACAACACCACTTGTCTTTTGAGAATGAATTTCAGTCGTTGGCTGATTGAGGAAATTCCATGTATGCCATAGATCAACAAAACGATCATCGGACACAACAGCGGGCAAAGTTATATCGCGATACTTATCCCTCCTTTGGGCGCTGGGCGGAAGGTTATGGTGTGATCCAACACCGGGACGAAACGCAGGTGAGAGTGTTCGATCTTTGCCAGCAACTGCTGTGTACAGGGCGGTTTAAACAGATCGATGAAGTGTTGGAGATATTGTCTGCCGCAGATCGCCTGGCCAGTGCGGCCATGTGGTTGGTAGTGCATATGACCTATAGCAACAGAGTGGATTTCAGCGGCAGCGCACTCGATGCAGACGACTTTAAATCAAACCCACAGGGGCATACCGGCGGCTCCCTGAATATGGTGCCTGCCTATGTGGGCTATATGGTTGCCAATCGCCTGGCCGGTATCACCCGCAGCTGGTTGATGGGACAGGGGCACTGCGTGGCCGCCATCGATGCGGTCAATGTGCTGTTGCAAAACCTCTATCCGGAGCAGTCTGAACGCTATCCATTGAGTGATGAAGGGCTGACGCAGTTGGCGCGGGATTTTTACAGCTATGCCATAGCGGATGATGGTCGTCCTGGTGTTCCATTGGGTAGCCACGTGAATCCGCACACCGCTGGTGGAATGATTGAAGGCGGCTATCTGGGTTTTGCCGAACTGCAATATGTGCATATGCCGCTGCCCGGGGAACGGCTAGTGGCGTTTCTAAGTGACGGTGCTTTTGAAGAACAGCGCGGTAGCGACTGGGCCAGCCGCTGGTGGCGCGCCGAGGATTGCGGGCTGGTGACACCGGTGATGATTGCCAATGGCAGGCGCATTGACCAGCGCTCCACCATGTATCAGCAGGGCGGTTTGTCCTGGTTCTACGAGCATCTGGAACACAATGATTTTCACCCCATCGCCATCGACGGACGTGATCCGGCGGCTTTTATCTGGGGTATTTTTGAATCGGAAGCGCGGCTGGAAGCCTGCAGTGCGCACATCCGTGAAGGCCATATGCACTATCCGGTGAAATTGCCCTACCTGATAGCGGAAACAGAAAAAGGCTACGGCTTTTACGGTGCCGGTACCAATGCCGCCCACGGCACACCCCTGCCGGGTAACCCAGGTAGCGATGAACACTCCCGTAACCTGTTTAACGAACACGTAGCCAAATTATTTCTTCCACGAGGTGAACTGGAGCTCGCCAACGCACAAATTGCGCAGCATGAGGCCGATAATCGAGCGCCGGAAAAACACCATGCCCTGTGTATGCGCAACGTCAGGCTTCAATCTCCCATAGAACCACAATGGCATACCGAGGGCGACCCGACATCGCCGATGGCAGCGGTGGACACACGCTTTTGTGAATGGCACCTCGGTAATCCCGATAGGCGGGTCCGTATCGGCAACCCGGATGAGCTGCGCAGCAACCGGATGGGCAAGACACTGGATTTGCTAAAGCACCGGGTGCTGAAGCCGGAACAGGGCGTGGCCGAATCCATTCACGGATCGGTAATTACCGCGCTTAATGAAGAGGCGGTAGTCAGCGCAGCGTTGGCTAACAAAGGCGGACTTAACCTGGTGGTGAGCTACGAAGCTTTCGCTATGAAAATGATCGGTGCCTTGCGACAGGAGATTATTTTTGCACGTCATCAAAAATCGTTGGGACGCGCACCGGGTTGGCTGTCGGTACCGGTGATTGTCACCTCGCATCTGTGGGAGAACGGCAAGAACGAACAATCCCATCAGGATTCTGCTTTCGGAGAGGTGCTGCTCGGGGAAATGAGCGATATAGCGCGGGTCGTGTATCCAGCCGATGCCAATAGTGCAATTGCCTGCCTCGATGCCTGTTATCAGACCCATGGTCAAGTCTGGGGGATGACGGTTCCCAAAAATGACGTTGTTACAGCATTCACACCCAAGCAGGCAGCCCAGTTGGTAGCGCAGGGCGCATTGACGTTGGATAAGACTGACGGTGCACCGGTACAACTGGTCGCAGTGGGCGCCTATCAATTAGGTGTTTGTCAGGAAGTAAAACGCACTTTGTCTAAACAAGGTATTCAATGCCGCATAACGTATCTGTTAGAACCTGGTCGCTTCCGGCAGCCGCGAGACCTCTATGAGCAGACTTATGTCAGCGATGTGGCTGCCCGCATAAGCCTGTTTCCCGATGACATTCGTTTGCGCATTTTTGTATCGCACCTGCGACCGGAAATATTGCTCGGTGTCTGCCGCCCTTTGGATCTTGGCGTTGATCGATGTATCGCTTTTGGTTACCGCAATCAAGGCGGTACTTTGGATACGCCAGGTTTATTACGGGCGAATCAGTCTGATGCGCAGTCCATTGCCACAGTGGTTATGCAGCAAATAAACAGACGAGAGGCATGAAATGACTTAGGTGAATGAACCTCGGGCCCGGTCCCTGAGAACGCCTTGTACCCGTTTGGGATGTGTATGAGCCGGATGGCAGAGCAGAGTGAAGCATGCACTTTTCTTCTGCTCCTGTCACGGCTCCAAGTTCGATCTGGCCGGGCGGGTATTTAAAGGAGTGCCGGCCCCTACCAACCTGATTATTCCTCCACATCAGTACTTGGGAAACAACGTATTAGTGGTCGGTTCCGATGCCACCACCAGCTAGCGCCATTCAGCCAAAACCGCGCCACCTAAGCAATCAAAGATAAGGAAACAGCTATGAATGATAAGTTTGAACAATCATTGCCGGACATACCCATTTCACCACGTCAGATTGCTTTGGGTGTTGTCGTCGCGCTCGCGGTGTATCTGGGCTACAGCAGTTTTTACACTGTCTCGGCGGAATCCGTCGGCGTCGTACAGCGCTTTGGTCACTACCACTATGTCGTCGATCCTGGCCTGCATTTCAAAATTCCCTTCGGTGTGGATCAGGTGGTTCAGGTCCCAGTGAAACGTCAGCTCAAGGAAGAATTTGGCTTCGGTACACCCGGTGCGACGTTTACGCGACAGATGTCCGATCCCAGGGAATGGGAGCTGGAAACTACTATCGTTACCGGCGACTTGAATGCGGCGCTGGTGGAGTGGGTGATTCAGTTTCGTATCGAGAACGCCTTCGATTTCCTTTTCAAAGTGCGCGATCCGGGGGATGCCCTGCGGGACATTTCCGAGTCGGTGATGCGCGAAGTTGTCGGTGATCGTACGGTAGATGAAGTGTTGACCATCGGTCGTCAGGACATTGAGGCCAATGCCCAGACCAAGATGCAGGAAGTGGTCAACCTCTATGAAATGGGCTTGCGCATAGATCAGGTGCAGCTCAAGAACGTTAATCCGCCGAAACCGGTAAAAGCTTCCTTTGATGAAGTCAACGAGGCGCAGCAGGAACGGGAGCGCATGATTAATGTAGCCCGCGGCGAGTACAACAAGGCCGTACCCCAAGCCAGGGGTACGGCGGAACGCTCCATCCAGGCAGGGGAAGGGTATGCGATCCAGCGTGTCAATCAGGCGGAAGGGGACGCGGCCAAATTTAACGCGCTGCTGGCTGAATATATCAAGGCACCGGGGGTTACCAAGCGGCGACTCTACCTAGAAACCCTGCAGGAGGTATTGCCAGTCGTGAAAAACAAAATTGTGCTCGACGATAAAGCTGCGTCCGTTTTGCCGTTGCTCCAACTCAACGCCATGCAAGGAGAACCCCGATGAACAGATTCATCTACATCGCGCTGGCGGTATTATTTCCGCTACTGATCGTTGCCTATGAAGCGTTCTACACCGTGAACGAAACCGAGCAGGTGATCATGACGCAGTTCGGTAAACCCGTGGGTGGAATTGTTAATGAAGCAGGCCTGAAATTAAAGATTCCCTTTATCCAGAAAGTCAATCGTATCGAAAAACGGATATTGCTCTGGGACGGTTCCGCCAACGATATGCCAACCAAGGACAAGCTTTATATCACGGTTGATACCTTCGGCCGCTGGCGCATCAAAGATCCGCTGCAGTATTTCCTACGGTTACGGGACGAGCGCAGTGCCCAGTCCCGACTGGAGGATATTCTCGGCAGTGAAACCCGCAACGCCGTCGCCAAACACGAATTGATTGAAATTGTCCGAACCACCAAAGACAGAACGCCTGCTGTTGATCCCCTGCTGGCAGAAGCGGACGTTGGAAAATTGCTACCGATTAAGCGCGGTAGGCGGCAAATTGAAGAAGATATTTTTGCCGCCGCGTCTGTAAAATTGGCGGAGTTTGGTATTGAGTTGCTCGATATCCGGTTTAAGCGGATTAACTATAACGAAAGCGTCCGGCAGAAAATCTACGCCAGAATGATCAGTGAACGCCAGCAGATTGCTGAGCGGTTTCGTTCCGAAGGTGCCGGTGAGGCCGCCAAAATTATCGGCAACAAGGAAAAGGACCTGCAGCGCATTGAGTCCGAAGCGTACCGAAAAATTCAATCTATTCAGGGTGTGGCCGATGCCAAGGCGACAGAAATCTACGCGGCGGCCTACAACCAAACCAAGTCATCACGTGAACTGTATGACCTTGTGAAGACATTGGAAACCTACAAGAAGGTGATTGATCATTCCACCACGCTGGTATTAACCACAGAAAGCGAACTGTACCAGTTGTTGAATGGGGTGGGCCAGCAACCCTGACGCGGTATTGATGAACAAACTGGATGGAATGAATCGGCCACAGGGTCTATATCAACCCTTCGATCAAAGAAAAAGCCGATGGAGTAGCCGCGAAAAGACGATCGAACATAGCACGCAACGGAAGAGCGCTTATCTAAGGTTTCATAGTCCAGGCCCTTTCTCAATAGAGGTCGCGGTCTACATTCGTCTGAACCCGACGTTCGGAGTGGCGGGGGTACGTCGTGGGGCCTTCACAATGATAACCAGGCCTATAACGGTGATTCCTATTCCGATAACCTCCACAAAGCTAAAGGTTTCGCCAACTAGCAATATGCCCATCACAAGACCGAAGACGGGCGTCAGAAAAGTGAACGAATTGAGGCTGTTTAACGGAGCGCTGGCGAGTAAGGCATACCAAAGCACGACCATCAACGCCGTCGCTGGAATGGCCAGAACGAAGAGGGCCGCAGAAAACGACCAAGTCCAGTCAATCTCCATTCCCTCGCCAAGACCCACGGATGCGATGCCCAGGAACGCCGAACCGATGACAAGCTGAATACCCATGGCCCAGTAAATATCATCGCTGCCAGCTTGATATTTAAGTAGCACGTTCCCAAAAGCGGTTCCAATGGCTCCGACTAAAACGTAGACGGCCCCTGTGAACCTAGCGTTACCAAATTCCATCTCTGGCGTTGCAAGGACCACAACCCCAATAAAGCCAACGATCAGTCCTGCGAACATGCGCCCGGTGACCAATTCCCTAAAAATGAACAGCCCAAGAACTGCGGCAAAAAGCGGCTGTGCGTTTGCCAGCACCGTTGCAAGTCCTGGGCCCAGCTTGCCCGCCCCGAGAAACATTCCTCCAAGGCCCATGCCGGTGTAACTGAAGCCAATGACAGTTAGCATGAGAAACTTTCGAGGCGAGAAACTAATTCGCTTGCCCTTACCAACGGCGATCAGAATCAGGCAGAAGCCAGCCGAAATTGCCCGCAAAGCGGCAAAAAGCAAAGGTGGCGCGTCTGGTAAGCCCACCACAATGAAGGGAAAGCAAATCGCCCAAAGAAATGCGATAAGCACCATGCCTGCTACTGTACGCATTGATAGTGATTGACCCACCAATAGCTCCTTGGGCTGATAATCCTATGATTGTAGCCTATCTTCAAACTTGGCGTACCCGTCCCCGCAGTCGCGGGAAAAGCCTCGTAGTTTTGCTGGAACAATTTCGCCATGGCTCCTCGAAAGTATTTCCCGCTTTTCAATGGCCATTAATTTTGAACCACTTTTGGCCAATAATATTGACCTACTTACGTACCGCTAACCGCCTGTTGTCTGCTTCAGTCGAGAGCTCTCACCTTTCGGTATAAAGATGTGTGAATGGTGGGTCACGCGGTCGATGATGGGCGCGGCCACGTTGTCGCCATGGAAGAATTCACCCCAGCTGGTGAAGTCATTGTTGTGGGTCTGAATGACGGAGCGGTGCTCGTAGAGGTTGTGATCAACTGGGACAGGTCGTAACGGGCTTGGCGCTTCATCGGCAGGTAGCCCAGCTCGTCGATGATCAGCACATCGTGCCCGGCACCGACTCAACGACCGGCTCGTAAGAGCGCAGCTGACCGCTGGCAACCTGCTGCTTGCACATAGCGGCGGATGCTCCGGTCTGATACCGCCAGGTCAGTTGTGCGTTCCCTCTGGCGCCGGGCCAGCTTGACTGCGCTCAGAGCTGGAAACTGACCCAGCTTATTGATCAGGTAGTCGCGGTGCTCGTAGAGCAGCTTGGTGCGTGAAGGGGCAGCAATGGCAGCGCTGATCTGCACCGCACTCAGGTGCAGATACTTGCGAACGGTGTTCCGGTATATCCCCAGCTCACGGCTGATGGCACGGACCGACGGGCCCCGGCCCTGGTCGTACAACCCCGTGATCTTGTGAATCACAACCCACTCCTTCAATGATCTGTCCCCGGCCTGTGCATAAGGCGGGGGGCGCTACATGGATCGGTGGCCAATGCCACCATGGGTGGGCCAAAATTTCCGCCGCACCCTCGAGTGGGTCAGATTAATTGGTCATTAACACCAGGGACTTCATACGGTTGCGGAGGACGTCTTTGCGTATTATGCCGCTTGGTACGGACTTGAAGCATCTCTTCCGTATATATCCAGAAGGGTCGCTTGCGGTTGATCACCAAGCCCTCGGTCTCTAGCATACTGTGCAAAAACAAATAGCCACGAGCAGACTGCTGCGCGCCAAGCTCTATGAGCCTCGCTCTCAAAAGGCGGTCGTCTTGGCCTGGGCCTAACCGAAACACGCTACGGAAAATGCCTACAAGCTGATAGGCGCTTCGCTTACTGATTCGATGCTGCTCAATCAACCGCCGGGCGGCGGCCATCGGCCGGCAGGCGATACTACTTTCTTAAAAGCACGCCCTTCATCGGTTCAACTTCAAGCCGCTTGTCTGCCAAAATTTTTTTGGGCTCGTTACCCGTTGATTCCAGCTCACGTAGACGCTTCGCTTCGTTCACTTCCAAGCCGGAATATTTGCTTCGTCAGTTGTAGAACGTTCCTGGGTTTGTTGAGTTTGCTGCAGATGCCTTCGACCTTGACGCCGGACTGGTGTTCCCTGAAAGCGTCAATCATCTGCTCTTCGCTATAGCGCGTTTTCTTCATATGGAGAATCTATCGTGCTAGGTTGGCGGGAACTCTCATCGAATTCATGTAGGGCAATGTGTAAAAAGGTCAGGATCGACCGACATGCCGAAAACGGGGTCTTTGACAGCTTTTCGCCGTGGCTTTCATGATCATGATTATCGTGCAGGTGATCACTCGTTGCCTGCTCCGGTTTTACTGGCAGGCCAGTCGGCAAAGGCGATAAAGTACAACAAAACCAGATTGACTATTGGAATCAGCATCAACAGTCCCAGCCAGCCCGGATATCCAGTGCGCCGGCATATGCGCCATACCGGAACGACGACGACGATAGCTATTAATACCATCCACAGCCAGTGCCCCGCCCACATCATGCCACCTGACATGTTCTCGTTCATCACAGTGTTGATTTCCTTCTCAAATCGTAGATATCAATTATGGTCTGGGTGAGTATCCTCATTATCATAGACCGTTTTTTTTCGTGCAGAGGAGGTCAGGAATATCTGCTCGCCAATTGCAATCACGATCATGGCCACAACGGCCACGGCAAGCACGAAGGGATCCGAGTTCAGCTTGACCCAGACAAAGCCGCCAAGCGCCAGTAGGTCCAGAACAATGGCTACTACCGGTACCCACCTCACCGCCTTGATATCTTCGCGCAGATAGCGCAACACCCCCCAATGAATGGCGATGTCCATAATCAGGTAGAAGATAATCCCGAGGGCCGCAATCCGGGAAAGATCAAAGAAGGCGGTCAGGATCAGGCCCAGCACTACCGTGTAAACGAGGGTGTGT
>JAESUC010000102.1 GCA_016763285.1 Pseudomonas sp. | reverse complement strand
GCCGGACTGGTGGAGGGCAGCCTGATGCGCGGTATGCGCGCCTGGGACGCGCTGAGGGTCGGCAGCACATGGCGGCGGAATACCGTTTCCGCCTTTGCCCCATTGAAATAGATGGTCTGGATATGCGGATGCGCCTGCAGAAAATCGGCAAAGTCGTTGGCTACGATGGACGCTTCGACAATATCCGAATCCAGACTGCTGGTGCGCGTGCAGGTCTTCAGCACATCCCACACGGCGACGCCTTTGCGTCCGAGTTCCGCGCAGCGCTCTTCGTAGGGCAGGCTTGCGGGTACGCCAAGCACGGCTTCCATGAAGGGCCAGAAGCGATTGTGCGGGTGGGCGTAATAGCGCCCTGCCGCGAGGGAGGCCTTGCCGGGCATCGAACCCAACACCAGCCGGGAGGCCCGGGCGTCGGCAATAGGCGCAAAACTGTGGATCTGCGTCATGACGCCCCCTTGCCCAGGGCAAAACGGGCCACCACCTGGTAGACCGGCCCGGTACCCGAACGCTCGCTGCGGAACAGGCTGAAATGCGTCACCGTCCAGGGGGCCGAGCGCAGATCCTGATGCACAGCGAGAAATGGCTCAAGCACTGCCGGCCGGCTCCCCCGGGTGCGCGCCAGGGTAACGTGGGGGCTGAACGGCAGCTGTTCCGGCTCGAAACCGAGGGGCAGGAGACGGGCATCCAGCCGGTGTCGAAACAGCTGCAGGTCTGCGTCCGCTGTCGTACCGGCCCAGAGCACCCTGTGGTCAAAGGTGCCCACCGCGGACAAGCGCATATCGAAGGGTGAGATCTCGAGGTCCTGCATGGCCTCGATTATGTGCGCCATCAGACGCTCCGGCACGGAGCCCAGAAAGCGCAGGGTCAGATGCAGATCTGCCGGCCACTGCCAGCGTACGCCCGGCAGCTCGGTACGCAGATCCGCCAGCTGTTCCTGCACGAAAGCGGGCATCTCGAGGCCGAGGAACAGACGATGGCCCGCCTCGGAGCCCACTTGCGGGACATGATTGGTCATACTTTGGCTCCAGCGTGTTCAGTTCTCATGGCAAGCCCTGTCCAGGCCCCGCCGCGGTATCGGTACTGACTGGGACAGAAGGACCGCGGCGAAATTCCGGTCCGACAGCGTGTATGCTGGTGCCCATGGTCGAGCGCCGAGCCACAGCCATTTGCCGAAAGATAACAGGAGCCACCCATGAAGACCCTGCAGATAGACATCGTATCCGACATTGCCTGCCCCTGGTGCGCCATCGGCTACGGCCGGCTGGAGCGAGCCATGACGGCCCTGGAGACGGAGTTCACCTTCCAGGTCGAGTGGCATGCCTTCGAACTCAATCCCGACCGTGAGTCCCAGGGCGAGCCGATTCTGCAGGCACTCAGTCGCAAGTACGGGCGCAGTGTCGAGGAGATGGAGGCGGCGCAGAGCAACATGATGGCGATTGCCAGCGAGCTCGGCCTGAACTTCAGCAAGATGCAGGAAAGACTTACCTGCAACACCTTCGATGCCCACCGGCTGGTCAAATGGGCGGGTGAGCAGGGGCAGCAGACGGCAATGAAGATGGCGTTGTTTGAAGCCTACTTCGGTCGCGCAGCGGACGTATCCGATCCGCAGATCCTGACTGCCTGTGCTCAGGCCATCGGGCTCGACGCCGAGGAGGCGAAGGCAGTACTGGCATCGGATGCCTATACCCAGGAGGTCCGCGCTGACGAAGCCCGCTATCAGCAATCGGGGGTTTCCGCCGTGCCCGCCTTCATCATCAACCAGCGTCACCTGATCTCCGGCGCCCAGGAGCCGGACACCCTGATCAATGCGTTTCGGGAAATCGCCACCCGCAGTGCCACGCCCTAGGGCTGCAGCTCGCGTGGCGCGGTGATCAGATCAGGGCGTCGCTGACCAGCATGCCATGCAGGACGTAACATAACCGCGAGCCCTGCTGGAGTGTCAACGGATTGCGGCTGGCAATCATCCAGCCATCGTTGAGCAGGTCATCGATGTGCCTGCGCAGCTCGTCGAGCTTGCGCTGCTGGCGCTCCGGCCACTCCACCACCTCGATACCCTCGACAAGCTCGGGAATAGCAAGACTGGAAGGGGTTGTCGGCTCGGTACCAGGCCCCGCCAAAGAATGATCGCGCATCTGCATGCCCTCAGAGTTCTGAACTGTCCGCATCCTGCGATATTCCGGTGGCCTGTCCCGATAAGATTGGACGGTCCCGATTGCAGGCTACACTCGGATTGGGGTTTGTTCAAAGGACCCCGGTCACATTTTGGCCCAAAGGCCATATCAGCCGACCGGAAGCAGGCAAGCCAGGCCCGCTGGAACGGCGTCACAGGGGATTTCACGCGGTATGGCTCGCACATTCGTTTACACATTCACCGCCGCCGTGCTGGCAATCTGCACGGCCATTTTCGCTATGTCACCATCAGGCGTCGCCGATGGGGCGTCACCGCCGGGCCTGCCGGTGCCGGGCCCGCCGGGGGTGTTGCACATCCCCGTGCCCGGGGTCAACGCGCTGGAGTTGCGCGACAGCTACGAAGACCCACGCGGCCCGGACCGGGTCCACGCCGCCATCGACATCATGGCGCCCACCGGTACGCCGGTGCTGGCCGTGGATGCCGGCGTGATCGTCAAACTGTTCGACAGCAAACCCGGCGGGCTGACCATTTACCAGTTCAATCCTGCGGGCGAACTGGCCTACTATTATGCTCACCTGGACCGGTATGCCGATGCCCTGCAGGAGGGCGACCGGGTCGAGCCCGGCCAGCTGATCGGCTACGTAGGCGCCAGCGGCAATGCTGATCCGACTGCGCCGCACCTGCACTTTGCCATATTCCGGCTGGGGCCCGAGAAACGCTGGTGGGAGGGCACACCGCTCAACCCGTACCCGCTTTTCCAACCGCCAGAAACCATCAAGCAGTAACTCGCACAAGGAGCACAATGTGTCCGATCAATACAGGGAGTTGTCAGGGAAGCTGATCGATTTCATCCAGGCCCAGCAGATGTTCTTTATCGGCACTGCCGGAGCAGAAGGCTTCGTCAATGTGTCGCCAAAGGGCATGGACAGCCTGCGCATTATCAGTCCCGGCGAGGTCGCCTGGCTGAACCTCACCGGAAGCGGTAACGAATCGGCAGCCCATGTGCTGGAAAATCGGCGCATGACGATCATGTTCTGCTCCTTCGACAAGCAGCCGCTGATCCTGCGTCTGTATGGTGAGGCCGAGGTGATCCATCCCCGAGATGACGAATGGCAGGCCCTTTTCGCCCTGTTCCCCGCCCATGCCGGCGCCCGCCAGATATTTAGAATGCAAATTTCCCTGGTAGTCACCTCCTGCGGCTATGCGGTGCCCTACTATGAGTTCAAGGGCGAGCGCCAGACCCTGACCAACTGGGCTGTAAAGCGCGGAGAGCAAGGCATCGAGCAATATTGGCGGGACAAGAATCAGGTCAGCATGGATGGCAAGGACACCGGAATATTTCCTGATCAAAGCAATTTGTAAGCATTCAGACCTGCTAAACTTTTGTCCATTGGCGTCAGTTCGTTCATCATGGGGGCTGATGTCAGGGGCGACTGCACATGCTTTAGCCGCTTCTCGACCCCGCTTTTTTCTGTTTTCTGCCCGGCTGAAGCTTCGCCGCAGAGAGCTTCTCATCACAGGAACGAGGGTGGCATTCGCTTCTACGCAAAGCATATCTTGCGCACTCCGATGCCCCTCGATCCGGCTTGAACGATTTCAACCGATGGAGACGACATAGTGAACAACGCCGAACTGCAAGCGCTCAAAGAACGATACGTGGCCGCTGGTGCTGCCAGCCCGAACGAGCAATTTGCCGCCCGCGCCACCAATGCCGAGGTCTGGGACGCAGATGGCAAGCGCATGATCGACTTCGCCGGCGGCATCGGTGTACTCAACGTGGGGCACCGCCATCCCAAGGTGGTCGCGGCAGTGAAGGAACAGCTCGATCTGCTGATGCATACCTGTCAGACGGTAATGCCCTATGAGGGCTATGTCCGGGTGGCCCAGAAGCTCAGCGAAATCAGCCCGGTGCGGGGCCATGGCAAGGTGATGCTGGCCAACTCCGGGGCGGAAGCCCTCGAGAACGCGGTGAAAATCGCCCGCGCGGCAACCGGTCGGACCAATATCATCTGCTTTGACGGCGGCTACCATGGCCGTACCTTCATGACCATGGCGATGAACGGCAAGGTCAAACCCTATCAGGGCGATTTCGGCCCGATGCCAGGCACCGTGTTCCGTGCGCCCTACCCGGTCGCCTACCACGGCGTAAGCGAAGAGGAGGCCCTGCGCGGCCTGCGCATGACCCTGCGCACCGACAGCGCTCCGGAAAGTACCGCAGCCATCTTTATCGAGCCGGTACTGGGGGAAGGCGGTTTTTACGCAGCCTCGCCCAAGTTTCTCAAGGCCATTCGCGAGATCTGTGACGAGCACGGCATCCTGATGGTGGTCGACGAAGTGCAGAGCGGCTTTGGCCGCACCGGCAAGATGTTCGCCATCGAGCACAGCGGCGTGGAGCCGGACATGATGACCATGGCCAAGAGCATGGCCGACGGCATGCCAATCTCCGCCGTGGTCGGCACCGACAAGCTGATGGACAGCTCCGGCCCCAATTCGCTGGGTGGCACCTATACCGGCAGCCCGGTCTCCTGCGCTGCGGTACTGGCGGTGATGGACATCTTCGAAAGCGAAGATATTCTCGGCAAGGCCAACCGCCTGGGCGACAAACTGGCCAAGCGCTTCGCGAAGTGGCAAGAGCAGTTCGCGTTCGTCGACAACTCGCGCAACCTGGGCGCCATGGCGGCCTTCGAGCTGGTCGAAGATAAAACCAGCCGCAAGCCACGGGCCGACCTCGCAGCGGCCATCACCACCAAGGCCAAGGAAAACGGGCTGATCCTGCTCGCCTGCGGCATGCACGCCAACTCGATCCGCTTCCTGATGCCGGTCACCATCGAGGACGAGATCCTTGAGGAAGGGCTGGATATCATCGAGAAGATCCTCACCGAGCTGCCTGGCTGAGCCAGACCGGCGTTCCAGAAACCGCGGCCCCGGCCGCGGTTTCTTTTTGTCTGCCCCTTGCCCTCAGGTGCCGCAGAACGTGTGGTGCACCCTCTGCGCAGGGGTAGCCGGCGTGGCGTAGCGGGCGTCGGCTGCACGGTAGTCACCGGGTGCAGCCAACCGGTCGACCAGATCGTGAAAGGGCTGCAGGTTGCCGTCGTCCTCCGCCGCGCGGATCGCTTCTTCGACCAGATGGTTGCGCGGGATGAACGCCGGATTGAGCGCCAGCATCTGCTGCTGACGCTCGGCCGGTGGACCGGGTTGCTGCTCAAGAGCCTGTTGCCATTTCTCGCGCCAACTGGCAAAGGACTCCGGCAGCGCGAACAGCCCAGCGACAGTGTCGCCTTCGAGCTCCCCTTCTGGCCCGGCCAGCTCGGCCAACCGGCGGAAGGTAAGCGTATAATCCGCGCCGGCTGCGGCCATCTGCTCCAGCAGTTCATCAACCAGGGCGTCACTCGTTTCGCCCCTGGCAGCCAGCCCCAGCTTGCGCGCCATCAAAGCGTAATAAGCTGACTGATACAGCGTCACATAATCATCTATCGCCTGCTGAGCTGCCTGCACCGCCGCATCCTCGTCCGCGTCGAGCAGCGGCAGCAGCACCCGGGCAAGCCAGGCCAGGTTCCACTGGCCGATGCCGGGCTGATTGACGTAGGCATAACGCCCGCCACGATCAATCGAGCTGAAAACCGTATCGGGGTCGTATTGCTCCATGAAGGCACAGGGACCGTAGTCGATGGTCTCCCCTGATATCAGCATGTTGTCGGTATTCATGACGCCGTGGATGAAGCCCAGCGATTGCCAGTGGGCTATCAGCTCCGCCTGGCGGGTCACCACTGCGCGCAGCAGCGCAACATAGGGCCGCTCGGTCTCGCCGGCAGCAGGGTAATGCCGCGCAATGACATGATCGGCCAGAGTCCGGACAGCGTCGTTATCACCTTTGCCGGCAAAGTACTGGAAAGTACCGATACGGATATGGCTGCTGCAGATCCGAGTGAGGATGCCGCCAGGCTGGGGCCGGTCACGCATCACCCGCTCGCCGGTGGATACCGCTGCCAGACTGCGGGAGGTGGGCACGCCCAGGGCCGCCATCGCTTCGCTCACCACGTACTCGCGCAGAACCGGGCCCAAGGGTGAGCGCCCATCCCCGCCCCGGGCAAAGGGTGTGCGCCCGGCGCCCTTGAGCTGCATGTCATAGCGTTGTCCATCGAGGCCAATGATCTCGCCCAGCAGAACCGCTCGGCCGTCACCGAGCTGTGGATTCCAGTTGCCGAACTGGTGGCCGGCATACGCGGTCGCGATGGGTACCGAACCGGATGCAATCTCGTTGCCCGCCAGCACCTGCAGCCCCTCGGCGGAGGCCAGCCAATCGGTGGAGATACCCAGTTGCGCGGCCAGATCGCTATTGATGCGGATCAGCACCGGTGCGCGCACCGGTGTCGGCTTCTGCTGGGCGTAGAAATGCTCCGGCAGGGAAATATAACTGTTATCGAAACGCGGGCTTGGCGGCTGACTCATTGGCTGCTCCGGTGTGGTATAGGCTTGCAGGATACGTCAATCCGGCCCATGTGAATAAAACGCAACTCATGCCAGGTATGACGGGCCAACAACACCAGGGTTCACCGAGCAGCTCGGGTTCGCGAAATACGGCCGGTGTTTCTATGCTCAGATCACAGGTTGCATCAACCCGAAAAGAAGCCATAGGGAGTCGTTCACTGCATGCGTTCATTCAAACCCGCAGGCGCAGGGCTGCGCACGCGACTGTTCCAGGTCATCTTCGAGTCCAATACGCCACTGGGCAAGGGCTTCGATATCGCCCTGGCCTTGCTTATCCTGCTCAGCGTCGCAGTGGTGCTGCTCGATAGCGTGGAAAGCTTCCACCAACGCTACGCAGAGCTGTTCTATGGGTTTGAATGGCTGGTGACATTGCTGTTTACCCTGGAGATCGCGCTGCGGATCTATTGCCTGGAAAAGCCCCTGCAATACCTGAAGAGCTTCTATGGTGTGATCGATATCCTGGCAGTCGCCCCCACCTGGCTGGCACTGGTGCTGCCCGGGGCCCAGACGCTGGTCGTGATACGCCTGCTGCGCCTGCTCCGGCTGCTGCGTGTGCTGGAGATGATGGCACTGGTGGGCCAGGGCAAGCTGCTAATCGACGCCCTGAAACGCAGCCGCGGTCAGATCACGCTGTTTCTGTTTGCGGTGATGATGCTGGTGACCATCTTCTCTTCGATCCTGTATCTGATCGAACCGGCCGAGGCAGGCTTTACCAGCATACCCAAGGCCATCTACTGGGGCATTGTCACGCTCACCACCGTCGGCTATGGCGACATTGCCCCGGTCACCCCGCTGGGCCAGTTCATATCCATCATGGTCATGTTGACCGGCTATTCGATCATCGCGCTGCCGGTTGGCGTCTTTTCAGCGGAGGTGATCAACACCCTGCGCAATGAGCGCTATTCCGACGAAGCCTGCCCCGGCTGCGGCAAGCACCAGCACGAGAAGAACGCCCGATACTGCAAGTTCTGCGGCACCTGGCTGAATGAGGAAACTGTTGATCCGCGGGCGGAACCGCCGGGGAAATAACCGCAGAAAGCGCTCCTAGAGAATCTCGCGGGAGACATCCATTACCCGGCCGTCCACGGTGCGCTGCAACTTGTCTTCAATCTCGCTGCAGATCGATTCGACCTTCTGCGGCGACATGGCGGCGACCACGAAAGTCCATTCGCTGGATTCCATGCGGTCGAGCTCGCCGCTCTCGCACACGGCAATCGCCGGGGTGCGACCAAAACGCTCATGCAAACCGCCCATGCGCTGGCGCTTCTCCTTGAGTGAGCCGCAACCGGGCAGAGAGAACTGTATCGTCAACACGCCAATATTCATTTCACCTCCGGCCTGAAGTATTGTCGATTATCGTCAGGGT
>JAESUC010000101.1 GCA_016763285.1 Pseudomonas sp. | reverse complement strand
GACTCTGAACGTTTTCAGCCAACACACAACCCGGGGGTGCGAACGTCTGATCAGTATCCCCACTTTGGTTCGCCTACTTCCCAAGGCGTGCGCCGAAAGCACTAAGACCGGCGTTTTGTGCCTGTCTCGCTGTCTCGTCGTCAGTACTTGAGCCGTATGGATCGTGCCAGCCTCAACGTTCGTGGCGCACCATAAAACCAAGCGGTCTTGCGGTCAATAGGGACCCGTCATTTCGTTAATCTTCCCGACGGCGCATGACAACCGTGCGTTGATTTCGTGGCATTGCGCACCGGATCAGCGGACCGGAAGGGTGTATGTGTCAATTCATACTAGACCATCCCTGGCACGGCATGGCCTGGTGTGCACATCGCACGCACCAAAAAAGACCCACTGGCACCGTTTTGGCTCGTACGGTCAAGGCGGCACGCACCCGAGCATTACAGTCTGCGCGCCCGATGGCGGCCACGCAAATACGTAACACATTGATTCAATTATATTTTTTACGAGCCAATGTGACATTGTCAGAAACTGGCACGTTCCCTGCTGAAGGATGCTGAACACCCGCTTGTATACAAGACGGTATTTTCACGCTCAGCAGGAGGCCAGATGGCTCAGCAATCAGGATGGACGATAAACGAGTGGCGAGCGGCTTACCTGCACGGCGATTTCAGCCCTCGCAGTGCCTTGACGGAACTGCATGCTGCCCTGCCCCATCAGGATCCTGCCTTCATATATGTCCTCTCGACTGACGAACTGAATGCCCAGCTCGATGCGCTAGAGGCCCTGCCTGATGCCAGCACCCTGCCGCTGTATGGCATACCCTATGTGGTCAAGGACAACATCGACGTAGCCGGGCTCCCCACGACAGCCGCTTGCGCTGAATATGCCTATCTCGCCAAGGCCGATGCCACCTGCGTTGCCCGCCTGCGCGCCGCCGGTGCCGTGGTGCTGGCCAAGACCAACCTCGACCAGTTCGCGACCGGACTGGTCGGCACGCGCTCGCCCTATGGAGCCGTGCCCAACAGCTTTGACGCGCAGTATATTTCCGGCGGCTCCAGCTCGGGCTCCTCTGTCAGTGTTGCCCGTGGCCTGGTGCCCTTCAGCCTGGGGACCGACACGGCCGGCTCCGGCCGAGTGCCAGCGGCATTCAACAACCTGGTGGGCCTCAAGCCTACCCGCGGTCGCTTCAGCACCACCGGCGTGGTGCCGGCCTGCCGCAGCCTCGATTGCGTCTCGATCTTTGCATTGAATGTCGAGGATGCCGAGCTGGTTGCAGGCGTGATGGAAGGCTTTGATGCCACCGACGGTTATTCCCGCCAGGCCCCGGCTGCCGCTACCCTGCTGCCGGCCAAGCCCAGATTCGGCATACCTGCCTCGCTACCCTGGTTTGGCGACAGCCAGTATGCAGCCGCCTGGGACGCCAGCCTGGCGAAGTTACGCGAGATGGGCGCCGAACTGGTAGAACTGGATTACAGCCCCATGCAGCAGCTGGCTGAACTGCTGTATGGCGGCCCCTGGGTAGCCGAGCGCTATGCTGCCGTGGCCGAGTTCATGGATGCCCATGGCGAGCAGGTGAATCCGGTTGTGCGCGGCATCCTGGCTCAGGCCGGGAATTTTTCCGCCACTGACACCTACCGCGCCGAATATCGCCGTGCTGATCTGGCGCGCAGCATTCAGTTGCTGGTCGCCAGTGTGGATGCGCTGCTGGTACCGACCACTCCGCGCATGCCGACCCTGAAGGAGGTCGAACAGGACCCGGTGGTAGTCAACAGCCAGCTCGGCACCTGGACCAACTTCGTCAACCTGGCCGATTGTTCGGCGCTCGCCCTGCCGGCCGGGCGGCGTGAAGACGGCCTGCCCTTCGGTATCACCCTGATCGGCGCCGCCTGGCAGGACCGTTCACTGGCCGAGTTCGGCCGCCGCTGGGAGGCCTTCGCCCCCTGGTCAGCCGGAGCGACCGGCCGTGCCCTGCCTGCCCCCCAGCCTGACAAACAGGCTCCGGCAGGCCACGTGCGTCTCGCCGTGGTCGGCGCACACCTGAGCGGCATGCCCCTGAACGTCCAGTTGACCGAGCGCCACGCCCGCTTTGTCGAGAGCACTTTCACTGCCGATAACTACCGGCTCTACGCCCTGCCCAACACCACCCCGCCAAAGCCCGGCCTGATCCGCGCCAGCGAGGGGGCGGCCATCGCCGTCGAATTGTGGGATGTGCCGGTCGATCTGTTCGGCAGCTTCGTTGCCCTGGTACCGGCTCCGCTGGGGATCGGTACGCTGACGCTGCAGGACGGCCGCGAAGTGAAGGGCTTCATCTGCGAGGGCGCCGCCGTCGAAGGCGCTACCGACATCACGCATCTGGGCGGCTGGCGCGCCTATATCGCCTCCCGTTGAGCTGACAATGAAACAGAGCACAGCGAGGGGCACAGGCGTGCTGAGACTGGATCGACATACCGATCCTCTCTCGGAAAGCCACGTTCCTGAACGTCGTCAGAATCTGACCGAGCGCATTTACGTGCAGCTCAAGCAGAGCATTTTCGACTTTCAGCTGCTGCCCGGCGACCGCTTCACCGAGAGCGAAATTGCCGAGCTGGTCTCGGCCAGCCGCACGCCGGTACGCGAAGCGCTCACGCGATTGCAGCGCGAGGGCTTTGTCGACGTCTCCTTTCGCAGCGGCTGGCAGGTACGGCCCTTCGATTTCGAACAATACGAGCAGCTCTACGACGTGCGGATCGTGCTGGAGCTGGCTGCAATCAAGCGCCTATGCGAAGCGCAAACCACCCAGGCGCTGGATGCACTAAAGGCAATCTGGTTGGTGGCTCCGGCCGATCGACTGACAGACGGTCCGGCTGTCTGCGCCCTGGATGAACGTTTCCACGAACAGCTGGTGGAGGCCACCGGCAATGTCGAGATGGCGCGGATTCACCACGATGTCAGCGAACGTCTGCGCATCGTCCGGCGGATCGACTTCACCAAGGCGCCGCGCATCGAGGCCACCTATCTGGAGCACGGCAAGATTCTCGTCAGCATCATCCAGCGCCGGACCGAGGAGGCCCAGCTGATGCTCAGGACGCATATCGAGGAGAGCAAGGCAGAGGTGCGCAAGATCACCCTGCACATGATTTTTGAAGCACGGCAGAACCAGAACAACAGCCAGCCGCCGAGTACGGCGCCGAGCTGACACAGAAGGGCCGGCGGCAAGCCGACCGGCTCCAGTCACACAGCGATGCACCCGATGTTTGCAAGCTTGTTTTCACACAATTGGATATGTACTTCACACGGAGAAAGACCCATGAAAATCAGAAAAATTGTCAAACAGGCCGGGGCCCTAGGCGTCGCGTGCAGCATGGCCCTCAGTGCCATGGCTGTACAGGCGGAAACCATCAAGGTCGGCGTGCTGCACTCGCTGTCCGGCACCATGGCAATCTCGGAAACCACCCTGAAAGACACCATGCTCATGCTGATCGAGGAGCAGAACAAGAAAGGCGGTCTGCTCGGCAAGCAACTTGAGGCTGTAGTTGTCGATCCCGCGTCCGATTGGCCGCTGTTCGCCGAGCGCACCCGCGAGCTGCTCGAGCAACATGAAGTGGCGTCCATCTTCGGCTGCTGGACCTCGGTCTCGCGCAAATCTGTTCTGCCGGTCATCGAAGAGCTCAACGGCATCCTGTTCTACCCGGTGCAGTACGAGGGTGAAGAGTCCTCGCGCAACGTGTTCTACACCGGCGCCGCGCCGAACCAGCAGGCCATTCCCGCCGTCGATTACCTGAAGGACGACATCGGCGTGGAGCGCTGGGTCCTGGCCGGTACCGACTACGTCTATCCGCGCACGACCAACCGCATTCTGGAAGCCTATCTGAAAGCCAATGGCGTGGCTGAAGAAGACATCATGATCAACTACACGCCCTTCGGCCACTCCGACTGGCAGAACATCGTGTCCGAGATCAAGCGCTTCGGCAGTGCCGGCAAGAAGACCGCCGTGGTATCGACCATCAATGGCGACGCCAACGTGCCCTTCTACCGCGAACTGGGTAACCAAAAGATCTCCGCAGAAGACATTCCGGTCATCGCCTTCTCGGTGGGTGAAGAGGAACTCTCTGGTATCGATACCGCTCCGCTGGTCGGCCACATGGCTGCCTGGAACTACTTCATGAGCGAAGACACTCCCGAGAACGCTGCGTTCATCAAGACCTGGCACGAGTTCACCAAGAACCCCGAGCGCGTCACCAATGATCCGATGGAAGCGCACTACATCGGCTTCAACATGTGGGTCAAAGCGGTCGAGAAAGCAGGCACCACCGATGTTGATGCCGTTATCGATGCCATGGTCGGCGTGGAAGTACCCAACCTGACCGGTGGCATGAGCACCATGCTGCCCAACCATCACATCACCAAGCCCGTGCTGATCGGCGAGATCCAGGACGACGGCCAGTTCCTGACCGTATCCCAGACCGATGATCTGGTACCCGGCGACGCCTGGTCCGATTACCTGGAAGGCAGCAAGGACCTGATCGGCGACTGGACCGCTCCCATCAACTGCGGCAACTACAACACCAAGACCAAGTCCTGCGTGGGCGCTACAGCCGAGTAATCGGCAACTGGCAGGCGGTCGCATTGACGCGGCCGCCTTCGGCCACGGGTCCGGCCTGGCGCCGGCCCCGTTACGACCACCCAAGCGAGAATACCGCGATGAATACACCCTTCCACACCACGTCCCGGCGCCCGCTGTACGCGCCATGGGCCTGGCTATTGCTGCTGTGCAGCCTGAGCTTCAGTAGCGGCCTGTACGCACAAACCGACAAGGCCGAGTCAAGCGACGAGACAGTCGAGACTGAACCAGCAAGCACAACCACTGAATTCGAGGCTTTGGTGCACGAATTGGTCCAGGGTAACCTGCCCAACCGCATCAAGACCGTCAACAAGCTCGCCGCCTATGACGATGAAAGGCTGCCAGCCATCTTTACCGCACTCGCCGCAGGCGACCTGCAGGCCGACCGTAACGAACCTCCGACCGTGGCAATACGCACGGGCGAGGCTGCGACGGATGCCCTGACCGGCGAGCCGCTCGCCACCACCGAAGGCTTGCGGCGCGTGCCGGTGCATAACGCCCTGCGGACCCAGCTGCGCGGCCTGATCGCCCAGCTGAGCCTGAACAACGCCGATCCCCAGGTACGCTATGACGCCGTGCGCCGCATGATCTACGACGGCATTGACGAAGAGACCGTAGCGCTGTTGCAAGAGCGCGAGGCTATGGAAGACTCCAGCCTGGTGCTCGAAGCCATAACGACTGCCCGCGCCCTGTACCAATTGGGCAGTGAAGACCCCGCCGTGCGGCTGGAGGCTATCGAGCAACTGAGCGGCTCGCTGGAACGCCAGGCACGCAATGAACTGGCCGATGTAGCCGCCAATGATCCGGATCCGCAGCTCCGCGCCGAAGCCGAGCAGGCGCTGCAGTCGATCGAAGGTCGCATCAGCTTCTACCGCTTTGTCGAGAACCTGTTCTTTGGTCTGAGCCTCGGCTCGGTCCTG